>ONXK01000021.1 GCA_900321785.1 uncultured Lachnospiraceae bacterium
CATAACTGCCTTGCAGAATGAAGAAGATCTGATCGTTCTGCAGCCTAAGGAAATATTCATGGTCCGGGTAGAGGACGGCGACACGATTATTTATGGAGAGAAGAATAAATATCGTTCGCGAAAAAGACTCTATGAGATCGGCCAGCAATTAGGAAAACAGTTTATGCAGATATCCAAAACAACACTGATCAATCTGTCTTATATGGACAGTATAGAACCCGGATTCAGCGGAACGCTTTTATTGAAGATGAAGAACGGCTGTAAAGATTATGTGTCGAGGAAATATTTGCCGGAGTTCAAAAAATATCTTGGATTATAGGAGGCGAAAGCAATGAGAGAAACCGTCAAAGATCTTGTAAAAAGTTCAGTTATCAGTATTGGTATGGCCATGACGATATTCTGTCTGGTCGGAGTGGTGTTCGATGTCGGTTACAAAGGAAATTTCAGCCTTGACGATTATCGTTTTACAAAGATGGTTGCAGGATGTGTCCTGGTAGGACTGGGATTTGGCGTTCCTACGATCGTATACAGAAAAGACAACCTTCCAATGCCAATCAGAGTGATCATTCATATGGGAATCGGATGCGTGGTTTATACGATTATTGCTTATGCCGTCGGATGGATCGGCGGTTCGGCCACGATCGGACAGGGTATCCTGATTGCGGCAATACAGCTTGCTGTAGCATTTTTAATCTGGTTCATGTTCATGAAACATTATCGCGCAGAGGCGAAAAGAATGAATGACAGGATACAGGCAATGAAATAAAATCCAGGCAGAAAGAGAACATCGGTTATATGACCGGTGTTTTCTTTAACCATGAAATCAGAATCATGTAAATGCAGACAGACGTTCTCCATGTGGGAATGTCTTTTTTTATGCCAAATATGAAAGGAAAACAGACTATGTCAAAGATGAAAGCAACCGATAAGCAGGTTATGGAGATTCTTAAAAAGCTCGATGAACTGATCGATTTCTCCGTCGATCTGGAAACCAATCTCGATGAGAGCGAGAGCATTGAGGAAGTGCTTCTCTGCCTGGAGGATACGATCGATGAATTCTGCAGTGCGGTCGAGGTGATCGAGGCGATCCGCGAGTTCCTGATCGAAGTGGAAAACCTTGATGAGGATGATGAGAAAGAATGCACCTGCTGTGCACCGCCTGAGCTTCGGGATGAGCTGATCCGCATCGCCCGGAGTATGCAGGCTTATGAGCGTATGGCGGCAGAAAAGCGCAGATTGGACAACGCTTTAAAAAGAAATGCCACACCGGAGATCCCGGTTCCTGAAGAGGACTCCGTGGCACTGCTTTTCTATGATGCCGGAGACTACAGGGTATTCCCCTTTGAGCATGTTCTCCGGATCTGCCCCTGGCTGAATGAGCACAGCGTCATGCGTGCGATCCCGGGCGTCAAAGATCTCTATTATCTCTATGAGGAAGGGACAGAGATCAAGACAGAAAGCGGCCTTTATCTGGTCGGGCCCATCGTCAGATGAATACCAGGTTTAATTGCTTCCCTCTTCTTCTGGCTCTTTACATATAGAAAGACTGTCGGCTGAAAGGCAGGCAGGGATCTCAATCCCCCCGCCATAGTCCAGTCCTGCTTTTTCTGCCTGTGTATGCTGGTATTCCCGCGGGATCTCGTAGATTTTCAGAATGTGACCTCCATGTCCGTCCGGGACAGATCTGCGGAGCCTGGCACCTGTCTGGTGGAAATGGAAGGGGACGCCGTATTCCACGCATTGGATATGTGTATTCAGGACCCAGCCGTAATCACAGGTACGGGCTTTTGGGCCGGATTCTCCCCCGCAGGAGACGGACTCCAGGATGCGGCTTCCGTCCTCGTTCACACTGCTCCCGTATTCCGCCAGATATTTGCGTATATCAATGGCTTCCAGCATCGGCTCATGCGTAATGGATTTGTGCCGGATCGGAAGCTTGAGAAAGACCGGAAGCCGGCGGTCAGCCCGGGTTCGGGCGCTTGGTGATCATAAAGAATGAGCAGTCAGGCCGGCGGCGGATCATATCCCAGGCTTCCGGACGCCAGTCATCCGCTTCTTCGATGAAGAAGTCGGAAGTAAAGCAGGTATAGATCAAAGATCCTGCCGGGATCCGATGGAGTCCTTTATACGGTCCTGAGCGGTACTTCCGGACCGGCAGGCTGAAGCTGGATGTTTTGTGCACAATGGTGGGATCTTTTCCGTATTCCTCATCCCTGCGGAACATATAGCAGTTCGCACATCCGGGACTCACTTTTTTGCAGCCATGCCACAGGTTCCATGTCACCGTAAGCGGTGGCCGCGGATCGGCCTGAACTGTTTCTGCAGGCAGGTCATTATTATCATGGAACAGGTCCATCTGCTGATATGTTTCCATCATGAACCTCCCGAAAATGGCATCTTAGCCTGAACTGCATGGATCTTTTTCAGCACTTCTCAAAAACTATGTTTGTCGCGGCACTGTCCATGACCCGGTCCAGTATCCAGGGCATAGTGCCAGGATTGATCCACTGCTGGATATGGGACTGCCTGTCAGCCAGAGTATCGTTTGCAAAGAAGCTTGCGGGTAATGGCTGTGCGGGGTCAAGCATAACTGGCATCCGGTCATGGATGAAGGAGATCTCTTCCGCTGCATCACGGGTCAGGATCACAAAATGGGGGAACTTTGTGTCACCCGATTCCTCGATCCGGTAAAGCCCTGCCATGAGCATGTGAGTGGTTCCTGCCGGCTGTATCATATATTTCTGTCCCTTCCTGCTGCCGTCAGCACCCGTACGGGCACGTATGGCTTCCGGGAGCTGGCTGTTTGACGAGCCGGCTGCAGAAGGATCCCTTGAGATCTGCAGGTGTTCATAATCATAGTACCATGATGCCGGGATCAGGCAGCGCCTGCGCTCCCAGGAATCCCTGAACAGACTGTTTTCATATTCATTCTTTGAGTGAAAAAGTAATTGCAAGTCAGTAAAAGTGAATGCAACCATAAACCTTACTTTTTCGCTTTTTAGGGGCTTTTTGATGGGGTATAATAAGTAAAAACTGTTGTTTTTGCTTAAATCTGAGCACGGCAAACAAATGGCGGCGCAAAAGGTTGTAATAGTAATCGCGACCCCATTTCTGTGAGAGTATGGAGATCTGTCTGGCCTATGGTTGGTTGATTGTTACTTAAGCAGTTCCGGCTTCAGAAGAACCTCAGCGGGTGGAATCGGGGAGAGTTCTAGTGAAGACAACAGTTTTTTCTGTTCTTTGCTAGTCATCATCTCAAAGGGTGTCTTGTTCCCGTATTCTTCCCTGTAATAGCTGTTTACGTGACGTACCGCAAGGTGTACCTGATCTGCTGTAAGGGCGTTTAGATTGGTGGATTTTGGGATTATGCGCCGCAGCAGAGTGTGGTTCTTTTCCACATGTGGTTTCTGCCAGGAAGCCTGAGGATCGCAGTAAAAGACCTTTGTCCGCGGGCAACCATTGGCAGTATATTCAAGGCTTTCCGGATCCTTGAATTCTACACCGTTGTCAGTTAAAAAGACGGGGAACAATTTACGGAATGTTTCCAATCCAAGAAGGTCTGTAAGGTGATCAAAAACAGCAAGAACGCTCTCCTGAGTGCAGTTGCGAATCAAAAAGACAGGCATAAAACTTGTGTCGTTGATTATCATTGTAAGAAGCACTTTGCCGCCTCCGGAACGTTTGCCTTTTACAGTATCCAGTTCTGTAACAGAGATACCGGGATTGGCTTCAATAAAGGCTTTAAAGTCCTCATACGTGCGGCCTTGCCTGTAGCGATATTCAAGCTTGGTAAGAACTTTCTTTTCACGTCTGTGCTTATACTTGACCTTCTTTGGAAGGTCGATATTTCTGACGTCAAACACACAGCTGTCGATGTAGTTGTAGAGTGTCTTTTCAGAGACCTTTATCTTGTCGCCAAGAGTTGTGCAGATGTGATTGAGCGACTGTCCTCTTCTTATAAGAGGCTGGATCAGTTCTCCAAGTTCGGTCAACTCTTCTGGTGACATACGAATGCCTTTGTGAGAGTCTCGTATATTTCTCTTGTGAGCGGTATCGGCACGATTGGCAGCGTAGTAAGCGTGATTCTTCTTACATTTTTTCTGATCATCGCAACCTATGCAGACATAAGGTGGCTTATCAAGTTTTGAACAGTTTGGAGATTCGTATTGAGGACAAATGGTGGTACACAAAATATCAGGACATGATTTACATCTTGATTTAGTACATCCATGAACAGGAGCATCATCACAGATTCTGTTACGGAGACATGAAGCTCTCTTGGTACAGTCATTTCCATTAAATGAATGGTTTGACTGAATGACAACCCTATATCGTTTTACTTCTCTGGAAATGGAAGACGGGGATCTATCAAGAATTCTGGCTATGGTAGCAAATGTTAACTCATTGTTGATCCCCCTTTCAATGACTATTCTGTCAGATAAGGTTAAATGATTAGACATAATAAATCCTTTCTGCCAGACAGATATAGATTTGTAATTCAATGATAAGGGTTTGTAAAAGTAAAGGCTAGTTTGTAACTGTACAAATCAAGAAAAACTAGCTTTGAAAATTATATTTATAGTTTCATATTCATTAGCTTGCTGTCCGTATAAAGGGACACCTCTCTTGGCATTATATAGGTATAAGATCCAAAGATTAACCAGGCCTGAACGGCCTGAATCGAAATAGTTGACGCAGCAAATCTTTTCAAGCCGGAACCGAAGCCTTAAGCCTGCGCGGGTTGGAAAGCCAGTGAAATCGGACAGGAGGTACATGATGAAAGGCTATGTCACAGAGAGTGGATACATGGGTTATGTTGACGGCAGATACGTCCTCTT
Source organism: uncultured Lachnospiraceae bacterium (assembly GCA_900321785.1). Taxonomy (GTDB): domain Bacteria; phylum Bacillota; class Clostridia; order Lachnospirales; family Lachnospiraceae; genus CAG-791. The sequence continues at coordinate 4,839 of ONXK01000021.1, forward strand.
TTCCAGTGAGAGCGACTATCTTGAGTTTGCAGAAGAAGATTGATTGAGAAACCGATACTGTCAGTGAATGCAGGACTTGTCTGCCGGTCTTGCGAGATGAAAATGAATAATCGCCGCTCCGGTCTGGATCAACCGGGGCGGCGAAACTCATAGTTGTAGTTTGCAGCGCTTTGCTTTTGCTGTAACCATCGAAAGGGTCTTAAATGCAGCGGAATCCTTCCGACTTCAGGAGGTTTTCCACCTCGGCCAGATCTTCGGCATGGATAATGATGAGCGCTCCGTTGCTCTCGCGGTCAAAGGTGGTATAGAGATAGTCAATATTGACATTAGCCTCTTCGATACAATAGAGAAGCCTGTTCAGGCAGCCGGGCTCGTCCGCGACCGCCGCCATGAGGATTGTGGTGAGTTTTGTGAGATAGCCGTTTTCCTGAAAAATAGTGAGAGCCTTGTCTGTATCGGATACAACCATTCTGACGATACCGAATTCCGCACTGTCATTCGTGACAAAAGAATGGATGTTGATCCCGGCGTCGGAAAGGAGTCCGGTAAGTTTGCGGATTGCGCCTTTTTTGTTTTCTGCATAAATAGAAATCTGCTGAAGCATGATGCTTTCCTCCTGTGAAAAAATGATTTAAAAGTGTTTCACTATTGTTTTATCCCTTTCGTCCCGGTGAGCTGTTCCCGACATGCGGGGAAGAGTAAGACGGAGCGTATAGGGCGGCTCGGACCCTGCAGGGCCTGGGAGTCAGGATCCTGTTCCGATCTGCAGGAAATTCCGGAGGATGGTATTACCGTCCGGAGTGAGGATGGATTCGGGATGGAACTGGACGCCGAATACGGGATGATCGGTGTGCTGCACAGCCATGATCTCCCGCTCCTTCGTGATGGCAGTGACGCGCAGGAAGGGCGGGATCGTCGCCGGATCTGCGGCAAGGGAATGGTAGCGGGCCACGGGGATCGTATCCGGAAGAGACGCAAATAGAGGGCAGGATTTATCGAGGATTGCATTCGACTGTTTTCCGTGCATAAGCTGTTTTGCGTAGGTGACAGTCGCCCCGTACACTTCGCAGATGACCTGGTGTCCCAGACAGACACCCAGGATCGGGATTTTCCCGGCAAAAGCGCGGACAAGGTCTCCGCAGATACCTGCGTCGGCAGGCCGCCCCGGTCCCGGAGAAAGGATGATCCTGTCGGGGGACAGAACTTCGATTTCCGGGATGGTCATGGCATCGTTGCGGATCACTTTGATCTCCGGATCCATGGAGCCGACAAGCTGGAAAAGATTGTAGGAAAAGCTGTCGTAGTTATCGACGAGAAGAGTCATCGTTTATCCCTCCCTTAAAACAAGCGTGCGGCAAGCCTTATCTTTCGGTGCCGCCCTTAGAATCACATACAGCGTTTTTATCTGTCGATGCCGCCCTCTGAATCATATATGGCGTTTTATCTGTCGATGCCGCCCTCTGAATCACAGACGGCGTTTATAACTGCGGCTGCCTTGTTGATGCATTCGGTGTATTCATTTTCCGGAACAGAATCTGCGACAATGCCCGCGCCGGAACGTACGAAGACTTTGCCGTTCTTTTTATAGGCGAGACGAATGGAAATGCAGGTGTCCATGTTTCCGGTGAAATCAATGTAGCCGATCGCTCCGCCGTAAACACCCCTTCTGCCCCCTTCCAGTTCGTGAATGATCTCGCAGGCCCGGATCTTGGGAGCGCCCGAGAGGGTGCCGGCGGGCAGAACGCTGGCGATCGCATCTACGGCGTCCTTGTCTTCGCGGATCTCGCCGCGCACTGTCGAGCCGATATGCATCACATGTGAATAGCGCTCGACAGCCATATATTTTTCTACCGATACGGTCCCGAAACGGGACAGGCGTCCCAGGTCGTTTCGTCCCAGATCGACGAGCATGTTGTGTTCCGCAAGTTCCTTGGGATCGGACAAAAGACTGCTTTCCAGCGTCAGATCCTCCTCCTCGGTCTTTCCGCGGGGCCTTGTTCCGGCGAGCGGGAAGGTATGCAGAACGCCGTTTACCAGTTTTACCAGAGTCTCCGGGGACGAGCCTGCAAGCTCCAGACTGTCGCTGGAAATATAAAACATGTAAGGGGAGGGATTGCGGGTTCGCAGAAGGCGATAGGTATCGAGAAGGCTTCCTTCCATTTCCGCGGTCAGTCTGTTGGACAGCACGACCTGGAAAATATCCCCCTCGAAGATGTATCGCTTGGCCCGGTCTACCATGGCACAGAACTGTTCTTTGCTGAACAGAGCTTTAAAATCCCCTTTGAGTTTCAGCGGCGGGTTGACGGCCGGTGTCCCGTGCCGGATCAGATTCTCCATGGTATCCAGTTCCAGGCACGCAGCTCTGTAATTTTCCTCTGCAGCGTCCGTGCGGACATTGACGATCATCGTGATCGTCTGACGGAAGTTGTCAAACGCGATGATCTTTTCAAAAAGCATCAGGTCTATATCGTTGAAATGCTCTTCATCCGGCCCGTCCAGTGCCAGGGAGGGCTCGGCATATTTGATGGAATCGTAGGCAAAATAGCCCATGAGACCGCCGGTGAAGGGCGGAAGTCCGGGTATCTGCGGGGCCTTGTGCTCCGCGATGATCTGCCGGATATACTTTGCGGGATCCGCGTTCGGGATCGTCAGGGTCGTACCCGAGTGAATCGTGACAGTGCCGTCCTTGCAGGTAAATTCAAGGCGGGGATCATATCCCAGAAAAGTATACCTTCCCCATTTGGCCGAATCCTCAAGGCTTTCCAGAATAAAACAATGCCTGCTGACGGCCTTCATCGCCCGGAGCACCTCGATCGGTGTCCGGCTGTCTGAGAGGATCGTCCGGCTTACCGGTACGGAACGATACTCATGCACATACTGCATCACGTCTCCGAGAGTGGGAAAAGTGCCTTTTTTCATAGAGCCCTCCTGAAAAGAAGATAGTGCCGCACACAGGTCCATGCCGACGGGCTGCGGAACCGGGCCGACAGAAGATGAATCAATGCCGATCGATCGGGAACTCATGCCTGCAGGTACGCGAACGCGGGATGTTCGCGCAAAAAGAAAAGTCCCCGGTCTACGTGCATAGACCAAGGACGAAAATACAGATTCCGCGGTGCCACCTTGATTCGCGGCGAAGAAGCCGCGCGCTTAGCAGGGTACCAGCATACCCCCGGCATCTGACGTGTGCCTGAACGTCGCAGCTTTCACTGCGCCCTCCGCGGACCATTATGACAACCCGTTTGCCGCAGACTTCTCAGCATCGTCCGCTCTCTGTAAGCTCGTATGTTGCCTTTACTCCCGCTTCAACGGTTTGTGACAAATATAAATTAATGCTGATTATACAGTATTTCGATAAGATGTCAATAAAAAAGTAATCGGCCGAAGGAATGAAAGGATAGCTAAAACGTATTAATAGCCTTATAAAAGTATAAATGTGAATGATAAAAAATATAGGTTTCATCTGCATATTTATACAAAAGATATGCGGATGCTGCGGAATTTCGTCTGTTGATCGGCTGTTTTTTTGAAAAAATACTTGACAGATGTTATAAAGGATGATAGTTTTTTTGAACATAACCGATACATTTTATGAATTGGTTAAATGCCTGATATTAACCAGTCGAATGAAACGAAAGGATCTCTTGCAGCAATGACTACCGCACGTATGCTTAACAAAACATACTGGTTTTACTTTTACTTTTATCCCGATAAAAGTAAAAGCGTTTTGTGATGCATGCAAACAGGAATTAACGGTAAAGAGATTTCTTGATCAATATAAATCATATGTCCGTGAATGAATTAACCTGACCGTGTGGATCGCAGATCTGCACGGTCTCTTTTTGTTTAATCTTATCGCGCAGTAGATGCAGGCGATTTATGCATAAGCACCTGTGCATACCTTTTCAAAATATACCGGCGAAATCAGCAGAGGAATCCGTAATGGCATGCCGATCTCTGCATGATGAACGGATTATCCGGCGCTGTTTTATAATATATGTTCCTGATCAGACGATAACGGATTCTGCCGACGCGCATAAATCATGAAAATCTATGGAGGTTTACAATGGAATACGGATTAATCGGAGAACATCTCCCCCACAGCTTCTCAAAAATCATACATGAAAAACTTGCTCCCTACAGCTATGAACTGCATGAGCTCAGGCCCGACGAAGTGGATTCTTTCATGCGGGGGAAAGAATTCAAAGGGATCAATGTTACGATCCCCTACAAACAGACCGTTATTCCTTATCTGGATGAAATCAGTGATCAGGCCCGCAGCATCGGTGCTGTGAACACTGTAGTGAATAGAAACGGCAGGCTCTGCGGTTACAATACAGATTACTTCGGTATGAAATCTTTGATCGAGCGTCTGGGTATCGATCCCGCCGGGAAGAAGGTCCTGATCCTGGGAACCGGAGGAACCAGTAAGACAGCTTTTGCGGTCGCGACCGACATGGGCGCCTCGGAAGTGTATAAAGTCAGCCGAACCGGAAAAGAGGGCGTTCCCACTTATGAAGAGGCCTACGAAAGGCACACAGACGCGCAGATCATCATTAACACGACTCCCTGTGGAATGTATCCTGCGATCGATGACTGTCCTTTAGACCTTTCCCGCTTCCCCGATCTATGCGGTGTCATTGACGCGATCTACAATCCTCTGCGCACTGTCCTGATCCTGGAGGCGCAGAAGCGCGGCATCCCGGCAGAGGGCGGTCTCTACATGCTGGTCGTTCAGGCGGTCTACGCGGCGGAATTGTTCGCGGATAGGAAGATCGAGAGTGAAAAGACCGATCAGGTCTTCAAGGAAATCCTGAACTCCAAGAGAAATATTGTTCTCTCGGGAATGTCGCTGGCAGGCAAGACAACCCTCGGAACACTTCTGGCGAAAAAACTCGACAGAGTTCTGGAGGACACCGACCAGATGATCATCCGAAAAGAACAGAGGCCGATCACAGAAATCTTCGCGACGGACGGGGAAAAATATTTCCGCGATCTGGAGACGGAAATGGCCCGCACCCTGGCCCCTCAGACAGGCCTGGTCATAGCCACCGGCGGAGGAGCGATCCTTCGTCAGGAGAACGTCGATGCCCTCAAAAAGAACGGCTGCATCATTTTCCTCGATCGTCCTTTCAACCAGATTCTTCCCGCAGATGACAGGCCGCTTGCCAATACAAAGGAAAAAGTTGCCGCTCTGCTCGAGAAGCGCTACCCCATCTACAAGGCAACCTGCGATGAATCCATCACCAATGACCTGACCCCCGAGGAAGGCATTGCAAAAATCCTCGCAGCCCTGCAGAACGTATAACGATCAACCATCTTCCGCGCCGCAAAGCAGTCCGGGACACACAGGCAGCTGTAGGCAGGCTGCACAGTGATGACCTGTCTGTGGGCGGCGCGGGGCACGGAAACAACTCATTGCGCCGTAAAGTGAACCGGTCACGCCTGCAGCTGTAGGCAGGCTGCAGTACGATGACCGATGAACGGAAGGTGCGGAACACAGCCGGGAAGGGGTTAATAAAGGCTGTACATCTGTAACTGAAAAAAACCAGGCACTTTTTCCAGCTCAGGACATCAGGCCGTCCGCAGATGTAAAAAAAAGGTTAATTGTATGAATATGGAATTCAAAAGGAAACTGGCAATCCCCATGGAGGTCAAGGAAATGTATCCCCTGACCGGAAACATGGGCAGAATCAAAGAAGAGCGCGATGCCGAGATTCAGAAGATTTTTTCCGGAAGAAGCGACAAACTTCTCCTCATCATCGGCCCCTGCTCTGCTGACAACGAAGACAGTGTCATGGATTACCTTGAGCGCCTTGCGCGCGTCCAGGAACAGGTGGAGGAAAAAATCCTGATCGTTCCCCGTGTGTATACGAATAAACCCAGAACAACAGGTGACGGTTATAAGGGCCTTCTTCACCAGCCCAATCCCGAAGAAAAACCGGATATGTTCAAAGGCATCATCGCCACCAGAAAGCTCCACATGCGCGTCATCCGCGATATCGGACTGACCAGTGCCGATGAAATGCTCTATTCGGAAAACTATAAATATCTCGACGATCTGCTTTCCTACGTGGCCATCGGCGCCAGGTCCGTAGAAGACCAGCAGCACAGACTGACGGCCAGCGGCATGGATGTTCCCGCCGGCATGAAAAATCCCACCAGCGGCGATTATACAGTCATGATGAATTCGATCCACGCTGCCCAGAACGGCCACACATTCATCTACCGAGGCTGGGAGGCTGTCTCCCAGGGCAACCCCTATGCCCACGCCATTCTACGCGGCTACACAAACAGCAAGGGAGAGCATTACCCCAACTATCACTACGAAGATATTATGCGTCTCTGTGATGCCTACGAAGCCAGACCGGAACTCAAAAACCCCTCTGTCATCATCGATACAAATCATGAAAACTCCGGAAAAGATCCTCTTCAGCAGCCCAGAATCCTCAAGGAAGTCCTTGAGAACCGCAGGAACAGCGATCGTATCCGCAATATTGTCAAAGGATTCATGGTCGAAAGCTATATAGAAGACGGTCGACAGGATATCCACGGCGGCTGTTATGGAAAATCCATCACAGATCCCTGCCTTGGCTGGGATAAATCCGAACGCCTGATCCTTGAGATTGCGGATCTTCTCTAAAAGCAATTCTTTAAGCGCTATTTTCGCATGAAACAGCATACATAAGACATCCGAAAAGAGAAATCGGGGACGGTTCTGTGTTTTTTCTTCATTTTTCATCGCACAATACCCGCGATTTCAGACACAGGATACATGCACAAGGCACGCGAGCGAGTCTTGAATATACGCAGGCTGTTTCAAGACATGTGAGCAGGTTCTGGCAGTCCACATTATTTTCGGGAGGTTACATGAGTAAACCATTTATGATTTTTAATATAGAAATTGACCGCACACTAATTTCAGAAATGCAGGATGCGCAGCCGCGTGTCAGCGTGATTCCCTTTACCGGTTATGTCAGATCGGATCTGTTCACCGGCACGATCCTTCCCGGGGCGGCAGATGTACAGATCACTGACCCTTCCGGCTGCCGCCATCTGCAGGCGAGATATATGTTCCGGGGCAGGGACAGCGCGGATAATACCTGTTATTTGTATGTTGATAATACGGGATATTTCCGTCCGGAAGACCATAAAAAAACCTATATCGATGCCTGCCCGCGGTTTCTTACAGACAGTCCGCTTCTCGCGGAATATTTATCCCGCCCTGTTTTCCGTTCTGAAATACACGGAACAGATACAGGTGTAGATATCCTTGTTTTTGACACTGCACAAAATACATGATCGCATTTTCGGCCGCCAGGTTCAGGTTATTTCATCATGACCGGCATATTTTGTTATATGCATAATAACGACAGACGATTGGCATGAGGTAGGAAAATGACAGAAAAAGACGAAATGGAAAAAAACAATTGTGCAGTATGAGACCATAACGGATACTTCCAAAAATCCCCGTCGGCAGGGGAGCCTTGATCCGACAGTACCTGTAAAACGCAGCCAGGGAAGCCTGGACCCGACGGTGCCGGTATCAGACAATAATAAGACAGTCATCATTGAGAGCGGGGAAAAGGAGAAGACAGCAGCTGAGGCAAAGCAGGATATAAAGAACGCTGTCCCTCCGGCGGCCGGAACTGAAAGAACAGAAAAAAAGAGTGTCTCTTCGGCGGTTGGAAAAGATACAACCGAAAAAGGGACCGGGAGCAGCTGGCAGAAATTTGTCATTCCTGTGGCTGCTTTACTGATCGTATTCGCGATCGGTGCCGTAGTTTTTCACCCCTTTAAGACCGCTTCATCAAATGATACCGGTATGAGCACATCCGACATGAAGGCTGAGCGTCCCGACAACGGACCGGCCGCGGGGGAAGAGGCGATCGTTTCCTCCAAAGAACTGGCAGCTGCATCATCTGTGACGATAGAGATCCCGGATCCCGTGCTGAATAAAGCGATCCTGGATGCAACCGGTTCGGAGGATGAGACTGTTACAGGAGACGATGCCTTACTTCTGACATCGCTGGAATATGACGGGACTGATAAAAAAGAAAAAATCACAGACCTCACCGGCCTGTCCGAGTTTCCGAACCTGAAATATCTGAATCTGCGAAATAATGAAGTAACGGATCTCACTCCTCTTTAGGGACTGGAAAATCTGACTGATCTGTATCTGTATTCCAACAATGTGAGCGACTTAAGCCCGCTCTCGGATCTTCCGAATCTGACCTGGCTCGAATTGTTCGAGAATCAGGTGAGTGATCTAAGTGCCCTGTCCGGTCTGACAAAACTGGAATAGGTGGACCTGGACGCGAATCAGGTGAGCGATCTCACCCCTCTGTCCGGTCTTCCGAACCTGGTTTCCCTCTCGCTTGCCGATAACCAGATCAGTGACATCACTCCTCTGTCCGGTCTGACAAGTCTGAATTCACTATCTTTATCCGGCAACACGATCAGTGACATCAGTGCTCTCTCCGGCCTGACAAATCTTCATTCTATATATTTGTACGGCAATACAATCAGCGACATAAGCCTTAATTGAAAAACTTAACGCAACAAAAACCATTGTTTTTCTTAAAAAGCGTTGCGTTAACTTTTGCAGAAGTCTGTTTTTCAATAGCCCAATTATCGTCACCACATGTTAAGAAAACAGCTCTTGTTAAGAGCAGAGGTGTGTTAACACCTCTTGGTGTTCTTACTGCTCCTGGCAGGGACTGGGTCAAGCGGTGTGAAGCGCTTTATGCTCACGCCCTGCTTTTAAAGGGCGGGAGGGATAAATAGTGAAACACGCTTGATGCTGGCCATGACAGGTGCGATGTCCTTAACTTCCATGCTGTTTTTCCATGCTATCTCCTTCTTTCTTCTGAAATGTCCTTTAACATGGATTATATGAACGGCGGCAATCTGGACCTGATCTCCCTGCCCGGCCGGTATGGCCAGGAGCGGCAGGTGGAGCGGCAGCCGCTGACCCACCATGTCCACAAGATCCGGAGCGGGCGCGGGATCTCCTCTCACCAGCAGAATCCCTTCATCGCGCTGGCGGAGCGGACGACGACCGAGGAGTTCGGCGCCTGCTATGGCTTTGCCCTGATGTATTCCGGGAGCTTCCTGGCAGAGGCGGAGCTGGACCAGTATGACCAGGCACGTCTGGTCATGGGTATCAATGACCGGCTCTTCAGCTATCCCGTGGCGCCGGGGGAGGATTTTGACACGCCGGCGGTCCTCATGACCTACACCCACAAGGGCCTGACCCGGATGAGTCACAAATACCACGATTTCATCAGGTACAACCTCAACCGCAGCAAATTTGTCCGGGACGTCCGCCGTCCCGTCCTGATCAATACCTGGGAGGCGGCCTTTTTCAACTTCGATGATGAGAAGCTGGTCGAGATCGCGAAGGCGGCCAAGGGCATGGGCGTTGAGATGATCGTCATGGACGACGGGTGGTTCGGCAAGCGCGACGACGACAATTCCGGTCTGGGCGACTGGGTGGTCAATGAGAAGAAGATCAAGTGCGGCCTGCCGGAGCTGGTTCGTCAGATCAATGAGATCGGCCTGAAATTCGGGATCTGGTTCGAACCGGAGATGGTGTCCGAGGACTCCGACCTCTACCGGGCGCATCCGGACTGGGCCATGGAGATTCCCGGCCGGCACGCGGTCCGCAGCCGCAATCAGCTGGTGCTGGATGTGGGCCGGAAAGAGGTGCAGGATTATCTGATCGAGCGCGACAACGTGCAGATCGTCGCCTCCGGCATGGCCTTCATGCACGCCGGCATCCCGATTCCCCGTGAGATCCCGGAATTCACCGCCTTCATCTACCACCTGACGGCGATTGACTGATGTACCGCCTGGGACGGTTTCATGGAAGATGTATGCAAAACTGCACCTGTGTTTATCCTGTTTTGGCGAATTGACCAGTTAAAACGGAACGTTTCAGGTTGACTTCAACAGGCCAAAGTGCTAAAGTTGATGAGTCGATGCAGCAATGAAATGATAAGATAGAATTGGCTCGATCATTCAGTACAGACAAAGTGTGGATAGTACGAAAAGGATATTGTAATGACTGACCCCCGTATGCTTGACAAGACATACCGCTTTTATTTTTATTTTTTTACCGAAGGGGTGAAAGAATGTTTTGTGATGCATACAAATCGGGAACAGTAAGAGCGTGCGCCGGCCATCCGACATGAGGGCGCAGTGAGATTGCATTCCAGACCGTGTGGATCATAGATCCGCGCGGTCTTGTTTTTTGTGAGGTGGGTATGATGGGAGATCTGGAAAAGACAAGAGAGGAAATTCGTGAGATCGATGAGCAGATGGCGGCCCTCTTTCAGAAGAGGATGGAGGTCGTCCGGGATGTGGCCGACTACAAGCGGGAGCGGGGCCTCCCTGTCCTCGATGAGGAGCAGGAAAAGAAGGTCCTGGACAGGAACACGGCCTTTGTGACAGACGCGGAGATCCGGCAGTATTATCCGATGTTCATGCAGGAAGTGATGAGTATTTCCAGGAAGTATCAGGAGCGCCTGATCAGCGGGGCCAGGGTGGCCTTTTCGGGGACGCCGGGGGCCTTCGCCCATATCGCGTCGAAAAAGATCTTCCCGCAGGGAAACTGCATCGCCTTTTCGTCCTTTGATGAGGCCTATCTGTCCGTCGTCGAGGGCGAGTGCGACTACGCGGTCCTGCCCATCGAGAACAGCTACGCGGGGGAGGTCGGCCAGTCGGTGGACCTGATGTTCCACGGGATCCTGTATGTCAACGGCGTCTATTCCCTGCCGGTCATCCACAACCTGCTGGCGGTGCCCGGTGCCCGGCCGGAGGATATCCGGATGGTCATCAGCCACCCGCAGGCCCTCAGCCAGTGCCAGCCCTATATCCGTCAGCACGGCTATCAGGAGCAGACCGAGGTCAACACGGCTGTGGCGGCCGAGCGCGTCGCGAAGACGGGCGATCCTTCCGTGGCGGCCATCGCGAGCGCGGAGACCGCATCCATTTACGGGCTGGAGGTCCTGGACCACGACATCAATGAGAGCCGGGACAACACGACCCGGTTCGCGGTCTTTGCCAGGACGCAGAATGAGCTGTCCACAGACCGCGACGAAAACCGCTTTATCATGCTCTTCCGCGTCAACAACGTCTCCGGCGCCCTGGCGGACGCCCTCCAGGTCATCAGCCGCTACGGCTTCAACATGAACGTCCTGCGCAGCAGGCCCATTAAGACGACTCCCTGGAAATATTATTTCTACGCGGAGGTCGAGGGAAGCCCAACGTCGCAGGACGGCCGCAAGATGGTCCGGGAGCTCAGGGAACACTGCGATATGCTCCGGGTCGTCGGCCAGTATATCCAGGGCGGTGATCTGTAAAATAGAAATGGTTCGATCGCCGGCAATCGGTAGTTGGAGAACTGGTATATTCAGGGCGGTGATCTGTAACGATTATAAATGATGGATCGACCGACAATCGTCAGTTGACCGGCTTGTGAAAAAAAGAAGCAATCAGGGTGGTAAATGATGAATCTGCAAGTAAATCTGGGCGCGCGCAGCTATGAGATCGTGATCGAACGGGGCTGTCTGGGGAAGGTCGGAGAGTATCTGAACCTGGACCGGAAGGTTCTGGTCGTGACGGATACAGGCGTTCCGGCGGCCTATGCGCGGACGGTGGCCGGCGCCTGCCGGGAGGCCGTGATCTGCACGGTGGAGCAGGGCGAGGAGCACAAGACCCTGCAGAGCCTGGAAAAGCTCCTGTCCGCCATGCTGGCGGCTGGCTTCAGCCGGAAGGACTGCGTCGTCGCGGTCGGGGGCGGGATCTGCGGAGACCTGGCGGGCTTCGCGGCGGCCTCCTACATGCGGGGGATCGATTTCTACAATATTCCGACCACGGTCCTCTCCCAGGTGGACTCCTCCATCGGCGGCAAGACGGCCGTCAATCTGGACGGGATCAAAAACGTTGTCGGCGCTTTCCACCAGCCGCGCGGCGTCCTGATCGACACGGATGTCCTGCGGACCCTGCCGCGGCGCCACATCTCCGCGGGTCTGGCCGAGGCCCTCAAAATGGCCGTGACCTTTGATGAAGATCTTTTTTGGATTTTTGAAAAAGAAGATCTGTTTGAAAAAGAAGACCTGCCCGACATGGATGTGATGGAGACGGTCATCGAGAGGTCCCTGCGGATCAAGGGCCGCGTCGTCGAGCAGGACGAGACCGAACAGGGCTTGCGGCGGGTCCTGAATTTCGGGCACACCATCGGGCACGGCATCGAGAGCCTGTGCCTGGACGGCTCCCTCTACCACGGCGAGTGCGTGGCCATCGGCATGCTGCCTATGTGCAGCCCGCAGATCCGGGCCCGCCTGCTTCCCGTCTATGAAAAGCTGCACCTGCCGTCCGGATGCCGGATGGATCCCGACCGGGTCTGCGAGGCCATGATGCACGACAAAAAGGCCGACAGCGGAGAAATCACCATCGTCGAGACCGACCGGATCGGAACCTTCCGGATGCGGCGCGCGGGCGCCGCGGACCTGCGGAAAAAGGTGGAGACGGTCGTCAGACGGCAGGCGGTGCATGGAGGATCGGTGTAAAAAATACAGCTGGAGATAGGGCCGGTGTCACACGCACCGGCAGCAGACGGCAGACAGTACACAGCACACGGAGAAGAACTGAAATGAAAAATACATTTGGAAACAGTGTCAGTGTCACGCTTTTCGGGGAGAGCCACGGGGCGCAGATCGGAGCGGTCCTGGACGGCCTTGCGCCCGGCATACCGGTCAGCGAAGTCTATATCGCCGCCAGGCTCAGCCGGCGGAGGCCTTCGGGGGCCATTTCCACAAAGCGGGTGGAGCCCGACAATTTCAAGATCGTGAGCGGTGTCTTCAACGGCTTCACGACGGGCACGCCCCTCTGTATCCTGATCCCCAACGAAAACACGAAGAGCGGCGACTACGAAGCCACCCGCGCCTTGGCGCGGCCGGGGCATGCGGACTACACTGCCTACTGCAAATATCACGGCTTTGAGGACTACCGGGGCGGCGGCCATTTCAGCGGTCGTCTGACGGCCCCCCTCGTGGCGGCGGGCGCCGTTGCCATGTACGCCCTGGAGCAGAAGGGGATCCGGATCGGGACCCACATCGCCCGCTGCGCGCAGATCGCGGACCGGGCCTTCGGAGATCTGGAGAGGGACCTTACTTTTTTGCAGGAAAGCCAGTTCGCGGTCCTGGATCCGGAGGCGGCGGACAAAATGCGCGCAGCCATGAAAGCGGCGGCGGAGGACGGTGACAGTGTGGGAGGCGTCCTGGAGACCTCGGTCACGGGAATGCCGGCCGGCGTCGGCGAGCCCTTTTTTGACTCGCTTGAGAGCGTGCTGGCCCATGCCATGTTCAGCATTCCCGCCGTCAAGGGCGTGGAATTCGGTGACGGCTTTGCCCTCGCGGACGGCAGGGGAAGTCAGACAAATGACAGCTTTGCCATGCAGGATGACAGGATCGTCACCAGGACCAACCACAACGGCGGGATCAACGGGGGGATCAGTAACGGCATGCCCATCCTCTTCCGGTGCGCGGTCAAACCGACGCCGTCCATATACAGGGAGCAGGAGACCGTCGATTTCCTGCAGGGGCGGGACCGGAAGATCCTGATCAAAGGCAGACATGATCCGGCCATCGTGCACAGGGCCGTCGTCGTCGCCGACTGTGTCACGGCGCTGGTGCTCTGCGACATGCTGACCCAGCGCTTCGGAACCGATTATCTGGGACCTTCCAGAGCAACATCATTGGAGGTATGAAAATTATGGAATACGGACTGATTGGGGAACATCTTCCCCACAGCTTCTCAAAGATCATTCATGAAAAACTGGCTCCCTATCAGTATGACATGCTGGAGCTTGCGCCCGATGAGATCGACGCCTTCATGCGGAAAAAGGATTTCAAAGGGATCAATGTGACGATCCCCTATAAGGAGAAGGTAATCCCTTACCTGGATGAGATCAGCGACCAGGCCCGCAGGATCGGGGCAGTCAATACCATCGTCAACCGGGACGGCAGGCTGTATGGACACAATACGGATTAAAGGTCCTCATCCTGGGCAGCGGCGGAACCAGCAAGACCGCCCGCGCGGTGGCCGAGGATCAGGGCGCCGAGCGGATCCTCCGGGTCCTGAAATACCGCGTGTAGCTGGAAAGCGCTGCCGGAAGTACCGGTGGGGACGGTCCTCGGTGGTATTATTTGACAGAAAAAGGCGTCAGCAGAGGAAATGTCAAAAGGCGTCAGAAAGAAACGTCCCTGCTGACTCCCTGTTGACTCTTTTTGGCAGCCTTTTGTGACAGGAGGTATGGCAGCGGAGCATGAAAGTCACGATCACACCGTCCGCGGCGCGCGGGATCATAGAGGCGCCGCCTTCCAAGAGCATGGCTCACCGCCTGCTGATCTGCGCGGGTCTGGCGGAGGGGATCAGTGTCATCACAAATGTGGACCTGTCCCGGGATATTGAGGCGACCATCGCCTGTCTGCGGGCCCTCGGCGCGCGGATCGAGTATGAGAAGGGGCGTGTGAACGTCCGGGGAACGGGACTGGCAGGATTAAACGGCCCTGGCACGCAGACTGGTGCCGTCCTCCCCTGCGGGGAGAGCGGCAGCACCATCCGTTTCCTGATCCCCGTCTGTCTGCTCAGCGGGCGGGAGAGCCGGCTGACCGGCAGCACGACGCTGCTGACCAGGCCCCTCCAGGTCTATGAGGACATCTGCCGGGAACAGGGCCTTACATTTGAAAAAGGACAGAAGGATCTTCTGGTCGGCGGAAGACTGGCGGCGGGAGAGTATGTGCTGCCGGGTGACGTCAGCAGCCAGTTCATCAGCGGCCTGCTCTTTGCCCTTCCCCTGCTGGAGGGGGACAGCGGGATCCGCCTGGTCCCGCCGGTGGAGAGCCGCCCCTATATCGATATGACTCTGCAGGCCCTCCGGCAGTTCGGCGTCCGCGCGGACTGGATAAAACCGGAGGATCCGCTGTCAGGAAAGAAAGAAGACCTCCCCTGCGCGCTCCGCATCCCTGGAAAGCAGAAATACCAGCCGCAGGCCGGCCTGCGCGTGGAGGGAGACTACTCCAACGCGGCCTTTTTCGAGGCCCTGGGCATGTTGAATAAAAAAAGCGGGACAAGTGTACCGGATGCACAGAGTCTGCCGGCTGCACAGGGCGATCAGAATGCAGCGGACGTGCTGGACACATCCGATGCGCAGGCTTCAGGGGATGCAGCGGGAATACAGGTCACGGGTCTTGCGGAGAACAGCCTGCAGGGTGACCGGATCTACCGCACATATCTGGCAGGACTCGACGATGGATTTGTTCAGATCGACCTGTCCGACTGCCCCGATCTGGGACCGGTCCTGATGGCTTTTGCGGCCGCCCGGCACGGGGCCCGCTTCACGGGCACAAGGCGGCTGAAGATCAAGGAGAGCGACCGCGGGACGGCCATGCAGCAGGAGTTGGCCAAAATGGGTGTCCGGGTGGATATGGCGGAGGATGAGATCACTGTTTTTTCCGGGATCCGGCCGCCGCGGGAACATTTATACGGGCACAACGACCACCGGATCGTCATGGCTCTGTCCATTCTGCTGACGCGGACAGGCGGGACCATCGACGGCGCGGAGGCCGTGGCAAAGAGTCTGCCGGACTTTTTTGAGCGGATGACAGGCCTTGGAATACAGGTTTCATACGAACCGTGAGTGAAATTATGAAAAGACCGCATGCGTCCGTGGACGGTGGCAATACCGGATTTCACGCGAACAGCGAATGTACCTATGAAAAGACCGCATGCGGTCGGGGAGGTTGGAGATATCTATGATGAACTGGATCAGCAGAAATAATATTTTGATCGTCGGGCTGGGCCTCATGGGGGGCAGCTACGCGAAGGCGCTCAAGCGCCTGGGCTTCAAGGTGGAGGCGATCGACAGCAGGCCGGAATCGATCCGGTTCGCGGAAGAGAACGGGCTGATCGACCGGGGCTATGACCATCCGGACGAGACGGCGATCCGCAAGGCGGATGTGATCATTTTTGCCCTCTATCCGGAGATCCTCAAGGACTGGATCAGCGAGCATCAGTTCCTGTTCAAATACGGGCTGCTGATCACGGATGTGACCGGTGTCAAGAGCTGCATCGTCTATGATGTCCAGCAGATGCTGCGCGATGACGTGGAGTATGTACCCTCCCATCCCATGGCGGGCCGCGAGGTCAGCGGGGTCGAAAACGCCGACGACACCATCTTCCACGGGGCAAACTTCATCGTCGCCCCCACGGAGAAAAACACCGAGGCCGGCATCGAGTGGTGCAGGGGCCTTGGCAAGATCCTCGGCTGCAGGAAGATCTCTGTGCTGACCCCCGAGGAGCACGACGAGATGATCGGTTTCGTCTCCCAGCTGACCCATGTCATTGCCGTCAGCCTCATGACCTGCAATGACAATACCCACCTGGTCGACTACACGGGCGATTCCTTCCGCGACCTGACCAGGATCGCCAGCATCAATGAAAATATGTGGTCAGAGCTGTTTCTTATGAATAAGAAATACCTGCTCCAGCACATGGACGCTTTTATTGCGGAACTCAATGAATTCCGCGGCTTGCTCGCGGAGGACGACAAAGAGGGCCTGAAAGAAAAAATGCGCCTGTCCACCGAACGGCACGCTTTTTTCATTCAGTAAGGGACTTACGTATGAGTTCCGGACAAAGAGGGCAGATATTATGAATATGGATTTTAAAAGAAAGCTCGCGATCCCGATGGAGGTCAAGGAGATGTACCCCCTGACCGGGAACATGAGCGCGATCAAAGAAGAGAGAGACGCGGAGATCCGGAAGATCTTTTCCGGCAGGAGCGATAAGCTCCTCCTGATCCATCCGGACGCTGTTGTCCGGGAGAGGAATCCCTTGTGAAGCCGGACGCCTTTTCAGCGGGATCTTTCTGCTCCTGGTGGGTGACCTCCATGACGCGGTCGATGACCTGGAGCAGGTACTCGCCGGAGATCCGTATGCTCTCGAGGTAGCGCAGAAGGAGGGCTGTATCCTCGTGGTGGAGGCTGGCCATATTGGCGCAGCCCAGTATGATGTGAAGAGGTGTCCGTATATCGTGGGACATCTCGAAGATCTGCAGGAGTCTGGACGGCTGGCCGCCGTTTTTGCTTTCGCGCAGCAGATCGTCTACCGTGACGCCCAGCAGGTCCGCCAGCCTGGGAAACAGGGTGATATCCGGGTAGGACAGGTCCCGCTCCCATTTTGAAACAGCTTTATCCGTGACGCACAGCCGGTCGGCCAGCTGGGCCTGGGTCATTCCGTTCTGTGTGCGGAGGGAACGGATGTAGGATCCAAAAGTTGTGCTCATTCTTTCACCTCCCGTATGTGTGGTTGTTATTTTCGCAGACATCTTCAGAACGTCATCAAGAAACTATTGATTTCGGACCTGCTCTGTTTAATTGATGAAATGGTGAAAAGGTTAATCCACTCCTCCAGGAGATAATTTGCAGGAGAGTAAAAAGGATGGGATCGGGTCCTCTCCGGAAAACGGCTGTTCCGGGGCTTCGGAGCCTTGACAACAGGCAGATAACCGGTTGGTACTTCAGAACAGTACCGCCCGCAGGTTCTCGGGCATGGAATTGAACATCATTTGTACTACGATTTCTGCTGAGGTGATGTTGTCGGTTAAGACCCATTCCTGTGTCATGCCGACGGAGCCCATACAATAAAATCGTATACTATAAGCAAGCTGAGTGTCGAGAATATCGGTGCCCAGCTTTTCTTTTGCGAGGTCAGAATAGCGCTTCGTAAAGTATTCCACCATATAGTGCCAGAGGGCATTCTGAGAGGAGTCCTCGTAAGCACGCTTGTAAAACAGGATCTCCTGTTTCATCTTGTTCATCCCTGCAGCGGCAGAGGGGACAGAGGTGATATCTGTACCATAGGCATCCGTGCAGAACATCCAGGCCACCAGGTCATACTTGTCTTTGAAATGGTAATAAAAGGTCGGCCGTTCAATTTCAGCTGCCTTACAGATCTCTGTCACACGGATCTTTTCAATGGGCTTGTGCTTCATGATCTCCCGCATCTTATCCGCGATCCACATTTTAGTGATCTCAGCCATAAACACACTCCTTTTTACAAAAATGCAATTATGTAAGAATGTCTTTCAGAATTATAGTTCTGTATGTGGAATCTTTCAAGGACTTTGTGTAAACTCGGACCATAAACGAGAACAGCCAGGGTCAGAACCCCCGTATTCTGCCCCTTTTGAAAGGATGGATCAATATGGATTTTCTTGAATTGGCAAAAAACAGATACTCGGAACGTTTCTTTGATCCGCGACCCATTGAACAGGAGAAGCTGGATAAGATTCTGGAAGCGGGACGCGTTGTACCGACTGCCTGCAACTACCAGCCACAGCGATTTTATGTGATCCGGAGCAAAGAGGCTCTGACAGCCTTAAAGCAGGTGACTTACTTCCACTACAATGCTCCGATGATGATCCTTGTCTGCTATGATGCCAGAAAGGTGTGGAAAACAGACAACGACCGATATTACAGGAATTACAATTCCGGCGAACAGGATGCCAGCATTGCTGCTACAACTATGATGTATGAGGCCGAGGAGCAGGGCATCCATACGATCTGGATCAGAGGCTTCGACTCCAAGACTGTGGTAGATACATTTGGCCTTCCGGAATATATGATCCCTGTAATGATGCTTGGTCTTGGCTATCCCAATGCCCGGGCGAAGGCTCATCAGGCGCACTTTGACAGAGAGCCTGTTGAATCGTTTGTAACAGAGCTTTAAGCAGGAGGATGACATGAAAAAAATCGTAGTAATCAACGCCAGCCCCCGTGTCAACATGAATACCGGCACCCTGGTGCGGGAAGCAGCAAAAGGCGCCGAATCCGAAGGAGCCGAAGTGCAGGTTTTCGACCTGTATCGTCTTGATAAAGTACATGGGTGTATGTCCTGCTTTGCCTGTAAACTCTCACCCAATAAGGGAAAATGCGTTTTCAAGGATGGGCTTGCTCCCGTGCTGGAAGCTATCCGGGAAGCCGATGGACTGGTCATCGGCACACCGAACTATCTGGGGGATGCCTCTGCAGGATTTCGGGCAATCTATGAGCGCCTAATTTTCCAATCCCTCACCTATCAGAAAGATCCGCACCGTTATGACATCCGGAAGATCCCTGTTCTGTTTATCATGACGAGCAATTCTCCAAAAGAATTCTATGCACCACTTGGATACCGGAAAACTGTGAAGGCATACCAGAAGGAACTGACAGAAGCGGTAGGAAATACGAAGGTCATGATCGCAGGGGATACATTGCAGGTCAGGGATTACAGCCGGTTCAACTGGACGATCTTTGATCCTGCGGCAAAACAAAAGCGCCACGAAAATGTATTTCCGAAAGAACAGAAAGAAGCATTTGAGCTGGGAGCTCGGATGGTAAAGGAAGCCTGGTAAAAGAGAGAAAACGATGCATTTTACCGGAACCGTATACAGAAACCCATACTGGCCGACATGGCCGCTTTTAGAAATCACACAGGGCTGCACCCACAACAAGTGCAAGTTCTGCACCATGTACAAGGAAGTGCCCTTCCGGATGTCCCCGATGGAATGGATCGAAGAGGACCTGAAGGAGATCGCCGGGTGCGATCCGGATACCCGGACGATCCAGCTGCTCTCAGCCAATCCGCTGGTCCTGACCTACGACAGGCTGACTCCGATCTTCGGGATGATCCACAAATACCTGCCGAAGATGGAATACATATACCTGGCGGGAAGGGTCAGCGATCTGAAGAACAAGACGGTGAACGAGCTGAAGAAGCTGAAGGACCTGGGAATGCGTGAGATTTCCCTCGGCGTGGAAAGCGGCGATGACTGGACTCTTGACCGGATCCATAAGGGTTATCATGCGGAGGATATCCTGGAGCAGTGCCACAAGCTTGAGGAAGCCGGCATTGATTACTGGATGACCTTCCTGAACGGAGTGGCAGGCAAATCTCACAGTCGTGAGCATGCGATCCATTCTGCAGAGATCTTCAGCCAGTGCAGGCCTATGCTGGTGGGGACAGGAGGACTGACACTCTTTCCCGGCACTCCCCTTTTGGAGGAGGCACAGCGCAGTGAATTTGATCCGCTTTCCGAGAAGGAAATGCTGGAGGAGCTGAAACTCTTCGTGGAGAATCTGACCTGCGACTGCTCCTTCATCACGCATCACACGATTTCCGGCGTCAACCTTTCCGGCCCCGATTTCCTTTCCCGAAAAGAAAGAATCGTTGCCGCACTGGAACGCCAGATCAGCCACGGCGATCTGGACCGTATGGCGGCACTGCGCCGTTACAAAAGAACACTTTAAGAAGGAGGCGCATCTGCATGCATTTTTCAGGAGGAATCAACCGGCCGCCGTATGAGACAGCGGACGGATACCTGCAGACGGCGGAAGGATGTTCTCATAACACCTGCCTCTTCTGCACTTATTTTAAAGACCAGAAATTCCGAAAATCGACCATAGAGGAGATTGAAGAAGATATCAAGGAGATCCCTGCCACCTTCGGCGCCCCGAAGCGGATCTTCCTGCAGGGTGCTGACGGCTATGCTGCGGACTATGATGTCCTGATGAAGACGGCGGAGCTGCTGCACAAATACGTTCCTTCCGTTAAGACGATCGGCGGCTATGCCCGGATCGACAATTTCTATGATAAGACCGAAGAACAGCTGCGGAACATGGCTGCTGCAGGCTTTGCCAATCCTTACATCGGTGTGGAATCCGGCGATGACGTGGTCCTGAAACGGATCAATAAAGGATATACCGCCGCACAGGCCAGGGAGCAGCTCGAGAAGATCGACGCCGCAGGCCTCCCGTTCATCGTAAATTTCCTGAACGGAGCAGGCGGTCATAATTACGGTCTTACCAACGCGCAGCTGACGGCGAAGCTGTATGACGGCCTTCACCCCACGATGGTCAATACTTCCATGCTGACGGTCGTGCCCGGCACGCCGCTTTACCGGGCGATGGAGAAAGGGCTCTATGAGGAATCCACAGAGACAGAGAAACTGGAAGAGATCCATGAGCTGGTGCGCTGCCTCACCAATGATACGATCTTCATGAATGAGCATGCCTCCAATCTCTTCCATGTCCAGTGCCGGATCCTGGAGTCGAAGGAAGAACTGCTCTCCTATATCCGGAAGTTCATGGAGGAAAATGACGAGAAGAAGCTGCGGCAGTACCGTGAGTATATCACGCGTGCATTTTAAGAGAGGTGGCTGCCATGACCTACAATGGAACAATTTACAGGCCTCCGGTGGAGGCAAATACCTTTCTTCTGCCTGTCACGGAGGGCTGCACCCATAACAGCTGCACCTTCTGCAACATGTACCAGGACATTCCCTTCCGGATGCTGTCCCTTTCCGAAGTCGAGGAATATCTTCAGGAAGTAGAGAAAATCTATGGCAGGTACTGTGAGAAGATCCAGAGAGTTTACCTGGTCGGTGCAGACCCCTTCGCCCTGTCAGCAGACAGACTCCTGGAACGGATCAGGCTGATCAAAAAGTACCTGCCGAACACGAAAGTCATTACCATGTATGCGCGGACGGACAACATCGCTTCCAAGTCCGATGAGGATCTGAAGAGGCTGCAGGAAGCCGGTGTGGACGACCTGTATATCGGCGTTGAATGCGGTCTGAACGATGTTCTGGAAAATTTGAACAAGGGCTATTCCGCTGACGATACCAGGGAGCAATGCCTGCGGCTGAATGCTGCCGGCATCGGACACTGTGATCTGCTGATGCTGGGGACAGCGGGCAAAGGCAGAGGACTGGAATGTGCCAGGGCATCCGCAAAGCTTGAAAATGAGATTCAGCCCAGAAAGATTCTGATCAATACCATGTCTGCTTTTGTCGGAACAGAACTGGATGAGGAGATCAAAGCAGGCGCTTTCCTCCCGGCTTCCGAAAAAGAAAACCTGGAAGAGGAACGAGAGTTCCTTGCAGGACTGGATCTCCCGGACTGCTATTTCTGGGCGCTCCATCCTCTGGATTCCGTGAAGATTGACGGAATTCTCCGGGAGGAAAAACAGCAGATGCTGGATGCGTTGACCCGGAGCATTGAACATGTGAACGAAAGCCGGATCAACCGGACATCGAGAGTAGGGACCTTGTGACAAACAACAAAACAGGAGAGAAAGATTGCGAGAAAAATGATGTATTGGCAAATCATTTTAATGTACAGGCACGACTCCTTTCAAAGGAAGTCATTGCAGACGAGGCGGCGAAGATTGACCGGTTCCTTGCAGATTGGAAAGTGGATACCGACGAACTGAAAAAGAAAATCCGGCATCGAAAGAAGATTCCTGTACGAAAGCTGTATATCTCGGATCTTCATTTTTATCATGACAGTCTGAATCACCGCATGGATTTGCGTGGCTTTTCTGGCTATGAAGAAATGAATGATCACATGGTGAAGCAATGGAACGACCATGTCACGAAGAAGGATGAGGTATATATTCTAGGGAATTTTGCAATTTCCAGAGGCAGTGCGGCGAACGATATTTTGAGTCGGCTGAACGGTCGAAAATACCTGGTCGAAGGAAATCATGATAAGTTTCTGAACGACAGGGAATTTGACCGGTCCCTGTTTCAGTGGATTAAGCCCTATGCCGAGATTATGGATTCAAAAAGGCGGATAATCCTCTCCCACTATCCGGTATTTTGTTATAAAGGCCAGTATCGCACAACACCGGGAGGAGATCCGCTGACTTATATGCTCTATGGTCATGTACATGACACACACGATGAGAAGCTGGTAAATGAATTCATCCGGATCACAAGAAGCACAGTTGTCACCTCCCGAAATAAGCCGGAGGAGCATTCGATCCCCTGTAACATGATTAACTGTTTCTGTATGTTTTCTGATTATATTCCGGTGACGCTGGATGATTGGATTAGGATCGATGCCGGAAGAAGGGCGAAGCTGAACCGCCAGTCCAACTGAAGTTTCCAGCTATTTATAAAATGATCCGCAAAATAAAAAGAATTGCGGATGAAAATATAAATTATGGAAAAGGAGCTGGACATATGCTGTCAAGAGAACAATGTCTGCAGATAATTATACCCATTATACCCTTTACAAATAAACGCTAAGTGGGTATAATGGGTATAACAAATTACGGAGGGGGCTATTCCATGTTAATAGAGAATATATACAACCAGATCGCAGAAATAGAGAGAGAAATAGCGGTCCTGCCGGAGGGAAGCATCACAAAAAAGAAGATCAAAGATAAAGATTACTATTATCATCGAATAACCCGCAGCGGTAAGAGAATTGAGAACTATGTGAGCTTTGAACAGGTTCCGGATCTTAAAGAGAAGATTGAAAAAAGGAAGGCACTTGAGAAAAAACTGAGGGAGCTTAAGCGAATGCTGCCCAAGGAAGAGAAAGGTGCAGACAGGATTGCAGAAAAAAAACCGGAATATAAAACAAACGTGAGAACAGGACAACAACTTGAATCGCAGATTGCAATAACCAGAAGGTACAAGAAAAGGGAATGTATCCGTGTCCTGAGGGACTATATCTTTGGCCCCGCGCAGGACAGGGTCTTGATCATTTACGGATTAAGAAGAACCGGAAAGACAACGATGATCCGCCAGATCCTTACAGAACTGTCTCCGGAAGAATTCAAAAAGGCTGCTTTCATCCAGGTGACAACAGGCGACTCGCTTGCTGATGTGGATACTGACCTCAGGCTGTTGGAGAGGAACGGGTTCCGGTATGTCTTTATTGACGAAGTTACATTGCTGGAAGATTTCATCGAAGGGGCTGCGATCTTTTCTGATATTTATGCCAGCAGCGGTATGAAGATCGTTCTGTCGGGGACAGATTCCTTAGGATTTGCATTTACCAGGGAAGAGCAGCTTTATGACAGGTGTATCCTGCTGCATACCACATTCATTCCCTATCGCGAATTTGAAGAAGTTCTTGGCGTGAAAGGTATTGATAAATACATCCGATATGGCGGTACGATGAGCCTGGGAGGGATCAACTATAACGCGGATATGCCATTTTCAGACGCAAAACATGCAGAAGAATACATAGATACTGCAATCGCAAAGAATATTCAGCATTCGCTGAAGGCGTATCAATATGGCGGCCATTTTCGATTACTGCTGGATCTATATGAGCGGGGCGAATTAACCAATGTGATCAATCGGGTGGTGGAGAACATCAACCATAGTTTTACAAAAAGTGTTATTGAAAAAACATTCAAGTCGCACGACATCTCTGTAACGGCAGCAAATCTGCTGCGTGACCGCGAGGAACCGATCAATATCAGGGAGCATTTGAATCTTGATGAAGTGACATCCGGAATTATGAAGATGCTGGATATCCTGAACAAAGAGGATCAAAGTATGCAGATTGAAGAGGACCATATGATTCAGATCAGGGAGTATCTTACGATGCTTGATCTCATTATGGAAATCGATCTGGAATCATTGCCGGAGGTCAGCAAAAAAGGAAAACTCACAGTCATAACACAGCCGGGCTTGCGATATGCACAGGCAGAAGCCATTGTGGAAAGCATTCTTCTCGATGAGCAGTTTCAGGAATTATCGGCGAGGGACAGGAAGCGTATATTAGACAGGCTTTTGTCTGAAATACGCGGAAGAATGATGGAAGAAATTATCCTTTTGGAAACCAGGCTGGCCAGTCCGGACAAAAAAGTGTTTAAACTCCAGTTCCCAATCGGTGAGTTTGATATGGTCGTATGTGATACCAGAGAACTTACCTGCAGGATCTATGAGGTAAAGTACAGTAAGGAACAGGTCGCTGAACAATTTCGCCATTTGAACGATGATGAGAAATGCTCTATGACGAGTCACAGGTATGGTGATATAGTGGGAAAATATGTGATTTACCGTGGTGAGCCGGCAGAATGCGATGGCATCAAATACCTGAATGTAGAAGATTACCTTAAATCGTTATAACAGCCGGTATAACAAGGCCTCACGCTTAATGATTTCTATTATAGACAATAATGATATATCAGTTTATAATAGAAATCGAAAGAGGTGAGGACATATGAAAAAAGCCGCGTACAACATCATGCCTGGGACAGAAGAGATATTAAAGGCACTGGGTGAACAGATCAAGCTGGCAAGACTTCGGAGAGACCTGTCTGCAGAACTTGTTGCCGAAAGAGCCGGCATCAGTCGGTCTTCCCTTTGGAAGGTAGAGTCCGGAAATCCAGCGGTTGCCATGGGAATATATGCCGCTGTATTGCATGCTCTGGGAAATATGGACTCCGATCTCCTGCTGGTCGCAAAAGATGACCTGTTTGGGCGGCAGCTTCAGGATATGAACCTGCTTACGAGGAAGAGGGCTTCACGGAGGAAAGAATAATGGCAGCAGACATCAGAAAGATATATGTTTATGATGACTTCAGCAGCTCTGAGCCATTACTTGCAGGATGCTTATATATTACTCCTATACGTGGCGGCGAAAGCTGTGCCTTCGAATACGACGAAGAGTGGTTGAAAAAGATGTCACCGGCGGTTTCGCTGGATCCGGAGCTGATGCCTTTCCCGGGAAGACAGTATCCTGCCGGAAAACCTTTGTTTGGAGTATTTGCGGATGCATCCCCGGACCGCTGGGGGCGTGTCCTCATGAATAAAAGAGAACGTCTCAGGGCGGAGAAAGACTCCAGAAAGCCAAGAAAACTGTATGACAGCGATTACCTGATCGGCGTTTATGATGAAACCCGGATGGGCGGTCTGCGGTTTAAGGAAGACCCTGATGGCCCCTTTTTGTCGGACGACCGGGATGTTGCTATTCCTCCCTGGGCAAGATTGCGTACACTGGAGGAGGCTGCCCGAAATTATGAGAACGATGAGAGCGGCATGACAGAAAAATGGCTGGAGCAGCTGGTCCGTCCGGGATCTTCGCTGGGCGGTGCCAGACCGAAAGCGACCGTTGTTGATGAAAAAGGGGAACTGTGGATCGCAAAATTCCCTTCAAAGCATGATGAAAACGACATCGGTGCATGGGAAAAAGTCGTCCATGACCTGGCCGGATTATGCGGACTCAATGTGCCTGAGGCACGACTCGAAAAGCTTTCCCGTTATGGGAGCACATATCTTGTCAGGCGATTTGACCGGAACGGAAGCAAAAGGATTCACTACGCATCAGCAATGACCTTATTGGGAAGGACGGATGGCGCTTCCGCTGAAGACGGCGTGAGTTACCTTGATATTGCGTCCTTCATCAAATCTCATGGCGCGAATCCCAAAGCGGACCTGAGAGAGTTGTGGAAAAGAATCGTTTTTAACATGACGGTTTCCAACACGGATGATCATTTGCGGAATCATGCTTTTCTGCTGACACAAAGAGGCTGGTCTCTGTCGCCGATGTTCGATGTAAATCCGGAGCCGGCCGGAAATGAGCTTTCTCTGAATGTTGACGAAACAGACAACCGTATACGGATAGAACTGGCCATATCGGTTGCGGAACGTTTTGGAATCACAAAAAAAGAGGCGGAAGGCATTGCCGGAGACATCGGAAAGACAGTATCTGACCGATGGAAATATCTTGCAAAAACATGTGGGCTTTCCAGAGGGCAGATAGATGCAATGGCTCCGGCATTTTTAAGTGACTTGAAGTAGCACTTCATAAGCGTGACAAATTGTCACAGTCTGAATTTGCTGTGATATGGAGTTGATAGAAGAAGTTTCAGAATTATGATTTTGGCGCTTGCTTAAATGCAGGCGCTTTTCTTTTTGTCCCCAAATATATCGATGTGATGTTTGCCGTCACATGAATGTGACGCATCAGTACATACGGTGCGGGACATTCACAAGCTGCTCCGCAACTGCTTTGGTCAGGCGGTAAAATGGGAACTCATGGAGAAAAATCCCTGCATTAATGCAACTGTTCCAAAGGCGAAGAGGGAGCCACGGAAGATATGGGACGCGAAGACGCTTTTCCATGCAATTGAGATCTGTGAAGACGAAAGGCTGAAGCTTGCCTTAAACCTTGCATTTTCCTGCACGCTCCGTATGGGAGAACTTCTTGGACTTACCTGGGATTGTATCGATATATCTCCTACTATTTCAGTGTTCAACCATGATCTTGTTTGCCCAAGGGTCTTACTGGAAGCAGGTTTGAAGAAACTGTTCGATTGTGCTACCGCCCTGACGGCGGTAGGTAAAGTTCCCTCTGTTTAATTAGCCAAAGCCTGTTTTCTGCTGGGAGAATCGTAATATCAAAAAGCATGCATAGTGGCCAAAATATAGTGGATTTTTAAGAACGAATCGTGTATGATAGATTCAAATCTGATTAATTGAATATTGTCTATCGTTCCACTGGGGAAGCAACAGGTTGCATGTCTGCTCCGGAAGCCGGTAGTCAATGTTTATGATCGACAGGTTGCAAAGGACTGATTCCCAATATTAGCACAGCTAATTTCAAGCTAATTTCAGGACTTTTTTTCAGCCTGTTTGAGACAGATTTGAGATGGGTTTTCGTTTGTTTTTAGCGTGAAACTCCAACTTTTTTTAACAAATATGCAATTTTATTGCTGTCAGGCGAGTATTTTTTCACCCGACCGCCGCTCCTAAGCGGTAGGTCGGGTGTTCGAGTCACCTCGCGGACGGGCTCAAATGAGAGTGGAACGATTAGCTGGCTAATCGCTCGCTCTCATTTTTCGTT
>ONXK01000029.1 GCA_900321785.1 uncultured Lachnospiraceae bacterium
AAGATCATGGCACACAATGCGATCATTGCCTCCGGCGGCAAGCGCGGCAGCGCCCGGGTACTCTATGAAGATGATTTTGTAGAGATCTACAAGGCGGCGCTGAACAGATAGTACTATCAAGGCGTATGAAAGTAGGTTTTTATGGCTCTGCGCAGGAAAGATAAAAAAGTAAGAAAACTGAATAAAACATCATTCCGCCGCCCTGCATCGGGCAGGACTGCAGAGTTATTTGACCTGCGTGAAACAGATGATAATTCCGGCGCAAGCCGGAATACGGATACCTACTCCGGCCGGCAGACCGGAGCGGGTACCTACACGGGTCCGGACAGCCGGACTTCTCCGTACAGCCGCCAAAACGACAGCTACCAATACAGCAGCTACCAAAACGGCAGCTATCAAAACGGCAATGAGATACAAAGACCCTACCGTGAGCGCCACCGCGTGGAAGTGAACCGTCAGGACAGCTATGCATACGGACAGAACGGGAGGACAGAACGTTACGGCAGCGGGGCTGCCGCAGCCGATGACGGACAAAGATACGGAAACCGGGTGGTCCACGGGAATGCTCCCGGCAGCCGCACGGGAAGAAACGACGCATCTGTCCAAAGAGAAATCGAACAGGATCTTATTTACGACAGAAGATCAAACCGTGGCAGCAGTACGGACGGATACAGCCGTACCGGAAGAGCAGGCGGATACAGCCGAACCGGAAGCACGGACAGATACAGCCGAACCGGGAGCACAGGCGGATACAGCCGAACCGGAAACACGGGCGGATACAGCCGAACCGGGAGCACAGGCGGATATAACCGAACCGGAAGCACGGACAGATACAGCCGTACCGGGAGCACAGGCGGATACAGCCGTACCGGAGATGCAGACGGATACAGCCGTACCGGAAGCACAGGCGGATACAGCCGTACCGGAGGTGCAGACCGATACAACCGGGGCGGCACCTATTCCTCTTATAACAGAAAAGGTGAGGAAACAGCCTCTTTTGACGATCTGCATAATGAAGCTCCGGACTATGATACCTATGATGATCTGAGCGCATATGACCGGGCAGAATATGACGGCTATTACGATGAAAGGGAATATTCTGACGGGGAAGAATCAGACAACAGGGAGGCTGCCGGACGGCGTATGCGGCAGCGTGCCCAGTCGCGCAGGGAGAGAGAGAAGCAGCTCAGAGGCTTATATCTGAAGATCGGAATGGCTGCAGCTGCTGCGATCCTGCTGCTCATAATCATAGTTCCGAGGGGGATCAGCGCGACACGACCCGCGAAAGCAGAGGAACAGGCTGCACAGAGCGGGACTTTTGCCGCTGCACAGGAAGAAAGCGGAACGGAACAGCCGGCTGCGGATGATTCGGCTGCGCAGGCCGGCCTGGATACAGAAACGGAATCCGATCAGACCGCACCCGCGGCAGACCAGTCTGAAGCTGTGGCAGAACAGGCTGAAAACGTGACAGACCAGCCCGGGACGGGGGCAGAGGAGACAGAGTCAGCAGCAGAGACGCCCGCGGCCGGGGAGCAGGACCAGACAGCCGCCGGTCAGGAGACTCCGGCAGGAGCTGCCCAGCCCCAGGAGGGTACGGCACAGAGCGAAACTCCTTCAGAAGCGGAGGGAACTGCTTCTCCCGCTGTTACCGGGGCAGATCTGCAGACGGCAGCTGCTTCGGGACGTTACAGAGGACAGGAGGACTGGCGTTTTATTCTGGTAAATCCCTGGTATATACTGCCGGAGGAATATAACGAAGTAGTAACATCTTCACTTCCCAACGGCGAATCGGTAGACAGCCGCTGTTATGCGGATCTGATGCAGATGCTCGCGGACTGCACCAGTGCCGGAGGCAACCCGGTTGTATGTTCTTCCTATCGCCCGCATATGAAGCAGGTGGCACTTTTTGACCAGCAGGTCGAGTCCCTTGTCTCGGCAGGCAGGACCCGGGAAGAAGCGGAAGCGGAGGCCGGGACAGTCGTGGCGCTACCCGGCACCAGTGAACATGAGATCGGTCTGGCCGTCGATATTTGTGATTATGATTATCAGAATCTTGATGATGCACAGGCGGATACGCCTACCCAGAAATGGCTGATGAAGCACTCATGGGAATACGGATTTATCCTCCGATATCCTGTGAACAAGAGCAATATCACCGGAATCATATATGAGCCCTGGCATTATCGCTATGTCGGAAAAGAAGCTGCCAGGGAAATCACGGAGAAAGGAATCTGCCTGGAGGAGTATCTTGAATTCTAAGACAGACAGTCCCGGTGCGGATACAAATATGACAACAGAAATTCCGATGCAGGAAAGCGCACAAAACCCGTCCGGGACCGAAAAAGGTCCCAAAAGGTTTCTCAAGGAGGTTTTTCTCAGGGTTTCTTCGATACTGAGAAAAGTTTATGAGACCTGTATTGCTTTTCCGGCAGGAAAGAAAGCTGTGACAGAGGCAGTGCTTCCGGCAGTTCTGATCATTGTTTTTATAGGGACCGTGATCCTGCAGACGCAGGCGACCGGCAGGACATCCGCATTGTATTCTTTCAATGCGGCAGGGGCTCTGAACGCAGCAGAGAAGGAAGCGTCCGCTGCTGTCGGGAATTCCGCGAACGGCGTATTTGCGCAAGCCGCAGAAACGCTGGAGAAAAAAGTGGAGGAGAAAGCGGGCTCTCTGCGCAGAAAGTATATGGATATCCTTGACCGCGGAGAGGGTGATTCCTTTATACCCGAAACAGAAGTAAAGCGCAGGTTCTGGAAAGAACTCCGGGAGCAGCGAAAGAAGGAACTGAGCGAGGATCCTTATCTGCTTCTGGTCAATAAGTGGCACTATCTTCCGGAAGATTACGAGACGGAACCGGTCACACTGCCCAACGGACAGATGATCGGGAGCGAATGTTATGAGCCGCTGATGGACATGCTTGAGGACTGCAGAGAGGCGGGCGGAGTTCCGATTGTGTGCTCCGGCTACAGACCGCATGACAAACAGGTGTATCTCTTCGGGGAGCAGATCAACCGCTGGATTTATTCCGGATACGGGCAGGATGATGCCGAGGATCTTGCATCTACAGCAGTTGCCGTTCCGGGCACCAGCGAGCATGAACTCGGCCTTGCGGCAGATATTTATTCTTCTGAAAACATGAGCCTGGATGAGAGCCAGATCTATTCTTTTACCCAGCAGTGGCTGATGGAAAACTGCTGGCGCTATGGGTTTATCCTGCGTTACCCGAAGGATAAGAGTGACATTACAGGGATCATCTTTGAACCATGGCACTACAGATATGTCGGGGTGAAACATGCCCGCAAGATCCACAAGGCAGGAATCTGCCTGGAAGAGTATCTCGATCAGACTGACCACACCGAAAGGGAAAAAGACCTGGCGGCAGAAGAGCAGCAGTAGATATAAGTCAGATAGTAACGAATATCTGTATAGTATCCACGATTACAATAATAAAACGAGGTGAACAATGAAGCAGGACGTTATTTATATTACCGGTCATCAGCACCCCGACACAGATTCCATCGCTGCGGCAATCGGATATGCTTTTTTTAAACGCGCAAACGGTGTAAAAGCAATTCCCTGCCGTCTTGGCAAGATCGGGACAGAGACCAAGTATCTGCTTGACAGGTTCGGGTTTCCGGAGCCTATGCTCCTGGAAGACGCACGTGTCAAGATGTCAGAGATCGAGATTGACGAACCGACCACGGTTATGCCGGACAAGACGATCTACGAGGCGATTCAGCTCATGCACGGGGCGGGCAAGCAGACATGCGCCGTCGTGGATGAAGCGGACCGTGTTGTGGGAATGCTCACCATGAACGACATTGCCCTGGTTGCTATGGGTGATACTGCTGAGACAGAAAAACTTCTGGAAGATGTCTCTCCCGAGAACATCAACACTGCGATCAGCGGAAGGATCATTTATCGGGCACCTGACCGTCATATCCGCGGCCGTGTCTCAGTTGTTGCCATCACCAAAGAAGATATTGCCATCCATGATATCAAGGACAAGATCGTCGTTGCAGGAGACGATCCCGAGGCACAAAAGCACATCATTGAGATGGGAGCCGGACTTCTGATCCTGGTGCGTACCGAAAACGTCTCTGAAGAAGTCGTGGAGACAGCGAAGAAATATGGCTGCACCGTGATCATTTCCGGACACAGCACGATGAACACCTCCCGTTATGCATATTTTGCACCGCCCATCAGCAAGATCATGGCAACCAAAATCGTCAAATTCTATGCAAATGAACTTGCGGAGGATGTCGGCGTCAAGATGATGCGCACCCGTTATCATGCTTATCCCATTGTCGATGAGAACGACAAGATCGTGGGCTGTGCTTCCCGCTATCATATTATGAACAGCCGCAACAAGAAGATCATCCTCGTGGACCACAACGAGTTCTCCCAGTCCGTCCGCGCCATAGATAAGGCGGAGGTTCTGGAAGTCATTGACCACCACAGGATCAATGACTTCTCCACAAAGCGCCCTGTCGCTTTCCGAAACGAGATCATAGGAAGTACGGCGACCATCGTGGCGACCATGTTCCGTGAGAACCAGATTCCGATCCCGCAGAATCTCGCCGGGCTTCTCCTGGGCGCAATTCTTTCCGATACACTGAAGTTCCAGTCTCCGACCACCACGGAAAAAGACAGGCGCACAGCCAATATCCTCGCCGCGGTCGCAGACCTGGACATCGATGAGTTTGCTGCGGATATGTTCTCCGTCGGAGCTGACATCAAGGGCAAGAGCATTTCCGAGCTTCTCAATCAGGATATCAAATACTTTGAGATCGAGAGCTGTAAGACCATGGTCTCCCAGGTCATCATCTCAACATTCACTGCCCTTGAGGGCAAGGAGGATGAGATTCAGCAGGTGCTGGATGATTTCACGAAGAAAAAGAACCTCGACCTTTGCCTGATGGTCTTCACGAGCATCCTGGACAACGGGTCGATCGTGTTCCGCTCCGGTGAAAAATCCGACTGGGCTCTGGAAGCCTTCCCCGACAGGGAAAATGAGACACACTCTCTGCAGCAGGGCATTCTCTCCAGAAAATCCCAGATCGTCCCCATTCTGACAGGAACGATCCAGAAATATTCATAAGAGCTTTCAGCCGGCACAGTCCGAAGAGGCAGCATCGGGGGACAGCCTGCCGACAAATACGGTAAATAAACAGATAATACAGATAGACCATTCGCCGTGTACGGCTCGATCCGTCACGGCGGCCTGAGGAAACAATGCAAGAATACAAAGACTATATGATTCGTGCCGTGGCGGCAGATGCACAGATCCGGGCATTTGCCATCACATCCCGTGATCTGACAGAGACGGCACGGAAAGCACACAATACCAGTCCGATCGCAACAGCAGCTCTGGGCAGGGCCATGTCGGGTGCCCTCATGATGGCAGAAATGCTCAAAGGCCCCCGTGATCTTCTGACCATCCAGATCGACGGCGACGGTCCCATGCAGGGACTGGTCGTTACAGCTGACAATCAGGGCCGCGTCAAAGGATATGTAAAGAAGACGGATGTTATCCTCCCGCCCAACGAACAGGGGCACCTGAATGTGGGAGGAGCCATTGGAAGAGGTACTCTCACCGTCATCAGGGATATGAACCTCAAGGACCCCTACATCGGCCAGATCCCTCTTGTGACGGGCGAAATCGCCGAAGACCTGACGGCCTATTACGCACAGTCGGAGCAGATTCCCTCCTCCGTCGGACTTGGCGTACTGATGAATAAAGACAATACCGTAAAACGGGCCGGAGGCTTCGTGGTCCAGCTCATGCCCTTTGCGGATGAGGGAGTGATCGGAAAGCTGGAGAATAATATCCGCAGGATCAAATCTGTCACCCACATTCTGGATGAGGACAGCAGGCCGGAGCACCTTCTGGACACTGTCCTGGAAGGGTTTGATATTCAGATCACTTCGAGAGAAGACGTCAGTTTTTACTGCAACTGCAGCCGGGAACGCTTTGAGCGCGGGCTGATCCTTTTAGGCAGAGAGGAACTCGAGAATATCATTGCCGACGGGAAAGAAATCGAGCTGGCATGCCAGTTCTGCAACAGAAGGTATACCTATACACCGGACGAAGTGAAGAAGCTCCTTCCCAGGACTGCCGCATCTAAGCGTGAGGGTACCTGAGGATTGCAAAAAATGCAGGGGATGATTATAATGATTACTATTCTGCTTCTCTGCCAGAAGCAGATCGGTGATGATGATAATTCCGGCGGTTTTTTGCCGCGAGTGAGGATATTGAGAAATGTTTTGTGCAAAATGTGGTGCTGTTCTGGCCGATGATGCCAGAAAATGCGATCAGTGCGGTGCACCGGTACGGATTCGTCCGGGACATGAAGCAGCGGTAGAAAAGAAAGCGAAAAAAGGCGGTAGAACCGTTTCCGCACCTGTAAAAAAGAATCTGTCCTTAGAAGATGCGGCAGAAACCGGTGCTGAGGCAGAAACGCTCAGGGATCCTGTTTTCTATGAAGAGGCGGACCGGGACGTGGATGTAGACGCGATCATCAAAATCGCACGCGGAGAAGAGCCGGATTACGGCGGAAAGGCTGATACCAAAGAGTCTTTCTCTGCTCCTGAAGATGATGAGGAGCCGGAACTTGATATGGATACATATCTGGCAGGGATGCCCCTGATCCAGAAGATCCGCCGCATTATTTCCATGCGTCATCACCGCAGAGAAGAAGCGGCTGATCAAAGACGCATGAACAGACAGCTCGAGAGAGCTTTACATCACTTTGCGGAGGAAGAGAAGGACCAGCAGAAGGCGGAGGAACTCCGTGCAGAGGCAGCCCGGCTCAGGGAAGCGGAAAAAGACCGCCGCCGGGAAGCAGAGCGCGCAGAGGCGGCCCGCCGGCAGCAGGAAAAGGTACGCGCCGAAAAGGCGGCAGCAGAGCGCGCGGAGGCAGCCCGCCGGCAGCAGGAAAAGGCACGTGCCGAAAAGGCGGCGGCAGAGCGCGCAGAGGCAGCCCGCCGGCAGCAGGAAAAGGCACGAACCGAAAAGGCACGTGCCAAAAAGGCAGCGGCAGAACATGAAGAGGCAGCCCGCCTGCGGCAGGAAAAGACACACGCCGAAAAAGCAGCGGCAGAGCGCGCAGAGACAGTCCTTCTTCAGGAGGAGAAAGCCGGTGCTGTGAAAGCAGCGGAAAAGAGTGCCGAGGCAGTCATTCTTCAGGAAGAGAAGGCCGATACTGTAAAAACAGCGGAAAAGAGCGCAGAGGCGGCCGCCCTTCAGGAAAAGGCCGGATCCGGCCGGAAGGCTCATGCAGCAGAGAAGGCTGCGGATCAGGAGCTAAAACCCGCATCGGAGAAGGCTGCAGATCAGGAGGTAAAACCCGCATCAGAGAAGGCTGCGGAAAGCAGGAATAAGACTGCCGCAGTAACGACACGCAGACTGAACTATGCGGAACTTACTCCGGAAGAGCGCAGAATAGAAAAAGCGCGCAGGCTCCGCAAATTCCAGGAGAATCAGCCGGACAGCATGGATGAATTCCTTGGCAGGTACGGTATGACAAAGGATGCTGCCGTACGGATCGCCACATTGTTCCTCATTGCGCTTCTGAGCATCATCTATGTGATGGGAAGAGGAAGCGGAACTTCGGTAACAGATGCGCCGGTCGCCGGGGACAGCATAACCGGAACAACCGCGGCACCCGGACAGGAGGAAGGCGGGATGCCGGCAGAAGAATCCGGGGAGATTCAGGTCCCTACCGGAGGGGGAGAGTTCGGCAATGAGTGATCGGTAACTTTTAATAAAGCAGAACGGCCAGGGCACGGGATCTGTCAGGAGGCTGTACCCGGTATGGTGTCTGCGGCAGTCTGCTGGATTCATTCACAATTTTACACATAAAGGGGAACTGAACAACAATGCAAAGAGAAACTTTAGGAAGTCGTTTGGGATTTATTCTCATCAGCGCAGGTTGCGCGATTGGTATTGGTAATGTGTGGAGATTTCCGTATTTGTGCGGACAGTATGGCGGCGGCGCATTTGTGCTCGTCTATCTCTTTTTCCTTATCATTCTGGGGCTTCCGGCTATGTGCATGGAATTTGCAGTCGGCAGAGCTGCCCGCAAGAGTCCTATCCGCATGTTCCAGGAACTTGAACCCAAGGGAACTGTATGGCACATTCACGGTGTTTTCTGCATGATCGGCAATTATCTGCTGATGATGTTTTATACTACGGTGGCAGGCTGGATGTTCCAGTATTTTTTCCAGGAGGTTTCCGGAAAATTTGAGGGAATGGATCCGGAGGCAGTTGCCGGTGTATTTTCTGACGGACTTCTGAATCCTGCGCTGCAGGTCGGCTTTATGGCAATTGTTGTTGTTCTCGGTTTCTTTGTAAATATGAGGGGATTGCAGAGCGGACTTGAGAGAGTCACCAAAGTGATGATGACTCTTCTGATCATCATTATGATCGTTCTGGCCATTAACAGCCTCTTCCTCCCCGGTGCCGCGGAGGGCATCCGTTATCTTCTTGTGCCCGATTTCGGCAGAATGCAGGAGCAGGGCGTCTGGAAAGTTATTGTGGCAGCTATGAACCAGGCATTCTTTACACTCAGTATCGGAATCGGTTCCATGGCGATCTTTGGCAGTTACATCAACAGGGATCAGTCCCTGCTGGGTGAATCCGTAAATGTAGTGATTCTGGATACACTTGTAGCGATCAGCTCCGGACTGATCATCATCCCCGCCTGCTTTGCCTATGGCGTGGAATCCACAGCGGGTCCCGGACTGATCTTCATCACCCTTCCCAACATCTTTAACCATATGCCACTGGGCAGACTGTGGGGAAGCCTCTTCTTTATCTTTATGACCTTTGCTGCATTTTCCACTGTCCTTGCAGTGTTTGAGAATATCATGGCAATGTGCATGGATCTGTTCGGATGGAACAGACAGAAGGCAGGACTGATCAATATCTTTGCGGTCTTCATCCTTTCCCTCCCCTGCTCGCTGGGATTCAACGTACTTTCCGCGATCCAGCCTAAGGGTGAAGGCAGCACATTCCTTGATCTCGAGGACTACATTGTAAGTAACTTCCTGCTGCCCCTCGGCGCACTGGTCTTTGTCCTCTTCTGTACCCGTAAAACAGGCTGGGGCTGGGAGAATTTCAAAGCGGAAGCTGATGAAGGCGAAGGTCTGAAGATTCAGGACTGGATGCGCGGCTATATCACATGGATCCTTCCGATCCTGATCCTCATTGTCTTTGTCATGGGACTCATCTGAGACCCCGCTTATACGTGTTTACGGAATGATATGATGCTGAGGTCAAAAGGCATGCGGTGGCTCTGAGTCTCTTCAAGCTGCACAAACGGCTGAAGAGCCCTGGCGTGGGGATGGCAAGTAAAATTTCATAACGGTTATCGTCGCGTACAGATATTGATATGACCGCAGGCTACGAAAGCAGGATCGTACAGACGATGTGTGCTGCTTTCTGAAAGTTCCATCTGGAAAGGAATTTACACGGAAGATGTTGTCGAACAGCCGTAGAACAACACGAAGATATTCCGCGGAAAAGAGGGCACGGCAGGAAAAAATGTGGGTTTTTCCGGTCGTGCTTCTTTTTTGCGTGCTCGTGGGACTGGCCGGTGCGGCGGCGGCATACTACGTTTACAGCCCTTCCAGATACAGTGACGGGGAGATTGACTCCTATGTAAAGAGTATCTACGGAGGGGACTGGACGCTTCACAGAAAACAGCAGACAGCCCTTGAGCAGGAGGGAGTGGCTTCCTACCTGTATGAAAACAAGGATGGAGAGAGCTTTTCTGTTTTTTCGGTTTCTGTACCGGTGGAGAAGGACGGTCTTCCCACAGGACGGAGCAAAAAAGCCCTTTATGACAATTATTTCAGCACAGTGATAGAGAATCATCTGGAAGAAATAAAAGATCTGGCAAAGAAAGTGAAGAAAGCAGACGGTCCGGAACTGGAGATCATCGAGACGGGAGAGCCATCGGGCGCTTTCGGAGCACAGTATATATTCCGTCTGTTTCTGGAGAACCACCATCAGATCGACGAAGCTGCCTCTCTCATTGCGCAGATCGATGATATGCTGCATTTTTCCCGCAAAAACGGGACTGCGCCCTGGAATCAGATGCTTGCGAAAACGCCGTCTGTAGAGGTTTACCTGAAACCGGACAGGGGGATTACCGGGGGCGCAGACGCAGTCACAAGGGCGGCAAAACCGGGGAAGGATCCGGATGCCCTGAAGTCTCTTGAGATTCCCGTCGACTGGCGCAGTGAAGATGTTCTTAAAGGTTACAAAATCGGCAGGATTCCTTTTACAGGCCTGGATTCGGCAGAGCGTATTGTTGCAGATGATCTTGAAACCCGCATAGAAAACGACTATGTCGATGCTGCCAGGACATTTGGAAAAGAGCACTACTCTGTATCCGATGAGCTTGTGGAGAAATACCCCGCACCGGTCCTGACACTGGTCAATGTCGGCGGCCACGACCTGAGGGCGCAGGGAAACAGTACCTATACATATCAGTTTATCTATCATCGCAAAACGGGAACTTACTGGATGACCGGCCTCGATCCCTGTGAAGATTTTGATGAAAATCCCTTTGGACAGTATCCGCGGCGCGGCGCTTTCGGAAAACTGGTCAAATGGCTGGGAGGGAGTTTCACCGCAGACGCATGGTCCGGCATCTGGCGTATAGGTTCCACACAGTGGCAGGCCCTTGTCCAGACGAAAAAGATGCCGGGACAGCCCTATGCCCATGATGGCCTCACACTCACATGCAACGGCAATTTCACCTTCCTGGATCCGGTTCCGGAAGTTTTTGAAGGAACAGGCGCAGTGCCTTCAGGCAGACCCTACAGTATCCACGACCTCATCCGCATGCTGGATGTACGCATTACGATCAATCAGAAGGAAATGACTGCAGTCATGTTCAGAGATTTCGCAGACCAGTAAAGATGGGATGTGCAATGGTAAAAAAGAGAGAAAACCGCATAGTATGCAGGATAATATTGACAGTACTGACCCTGCTGTGGATGCTTGTGATTTTCACTATGTCCGGTGCTGATAAAGACGAGTCAAACGCCCAGAGCGGATCGATCTGCAGATACCTCTGCGAGACCTTCGTAGAAGGATTTGAGGAGATGGATCCGGAAGAGCAGCTGGCTATGGAGGAAGCCCTTTCTTTCCCCGTAAGGAAATGCGCTCATCTGACCGAGTATGCTATCCTCGGGGTGCTGTTGTCTCTTACAATATCATCCTACGTGACGGATTCGGATTCACAGAAAGTCTCAAAATGGGTAACGGTTACCCTGCCATTCATCATCGGTTTTCTGTATGCGGTCAGTGATGAGATCCATCAGCTCAGTGTTCCCGGACGATCGGGGAAGCTGCGGGACGTCCTGATCGACTCCACCGGCGTCCTGATCGGTATCTGTGCGCTGAATCTGGTCCGCAGGCGCAGGCAGC
>ONXK01000191.1 GCA_900321785.1 uncultured Lachnospiraceae bacterium
GAAGCGACAGGGGTTTGATTTGGACGTATACGGCGAATGCCGCGACAGTGAGCAAACGCCCTGCGTTTGCGAACCTGTCGGCATGGATCATTGCGTCCCACTCGAAGCCATGCACGGACAAATCAAAACACTGATTTTCCTGTGGGTTTTTGATCATGGATTCAAAAACCATGCAAATTTTTTTATAAATTATCAGATACGAATCACCTCGGAGATTTATGAAAACAATCATTTTACAACTCAAAAAACATGGTCAGCTCGCGGCCTTCTGCCTCGTGTGCGCCTGCATCCTTCTGTCGGTCCTGCTGCTTCCCCGCGAGCAGAACTTTAAAGGACCGGAACAGGAATATGCAGATAACAAAGTGAAAACCGGCACTATCATTTTTTCAAAGCCGTCAGGTTTTTATGACGAGCCTTTTACCCTGAACATCAAAGCGCCCACTAAAGAGATCTATTATACCCTGGACGGTTCGGAGCCGGTCCGCGGCCGGGAGGGGACCTTCCGCTACAAAGAAGGCATCGAGATCGGTGATGCCACTTCCAACGAAAACACATATTCTATGCGCACGGACGTGACCACCGGATTTGATCTGGATGCCGTAAACAATCTGAGTAAGGGGCGCCGCATCATGAATTACCATGTGCCGGACTATCCCGTAGACAAATGCACGATCGTCCGGGCAGTCTTTTATGATATTCACGATGAACCCGGTGAAGTGGAAACCGCCTCCTATTTTGTCGGATACGAAGGCCGCGAAGGATACGGCGGCGTAAAGGTGATCTCTGTCGTTACCGACCCGTCCAATCTCTTCGATTATGAAAAAGGCATCTATGTCACCGGAAAGACCTTTGATGATTTTGCCGCGGCAGATTCCTTCAATAACGATGAAATCTGGTACCGCCATTTCTGGTGGTGGTGGGACGCAAA
The DNA here is from genome assembly GCA_900321785.1 of uncultured Lachnospiraceae bacterium. Lineage (GTDB taxonomy): Bacteria > Bacillota > Clostridia > Lachnospirales > Lachnospiraceae > CAG-791. Next base: position 929 of record ONXK01000191.1, read on the forward strand.
CTACCACAACAACGGTCCTGACTGGGAACGTCCGGCCAGTGTCCAGTTCTTTTCGAAAGACGGAGATCTTCTGCTGCAGCAGGAGGCGGGCATCCGGATCCAGGGCGGCGGAAGCAGGGGATTTCTGCCCAAAAGCCTGAATCTGTACGCGCGAAGAGTCTACGACGGCAACACCCGTTTTCATTACGACTTTTTCGGGACAGGCTATGAGGCCAAGCGCCTGACGCTCACCTGCGGGGGAGATGACTGCTATACCAAACAGAAAGACCGCCTGGTCTCCGAACTTGCCTCTGGCCAGGACTTTGCCACCATGCACTATGAGCCCTGTCTCCTCTTTTTGGACGGTGAATTCTGGGGCTTCTATTTCCTGACCGAAAAATATGACGCCAAATACTTCAGCTATTATTATGACGTTCCCGAAGAGGAAGTGCTGGAGATCAAAAACAATGAGGTGGAGATCGGCAATGAGGAGGATCTTGCCCTCTATGAGGAGATGAAAACCTTCATTGAAGAGAGTGATATGTCGGTCGATGAGAATTATCAGAAGGCCTGCGAGCTGATCGATATGGACAGTTTTATCAACTATAATGCCGCCCTGATCTACTGCAGCCGCTCGGGTGACTGGCCAAACGGAAACTTTGCGCTCTGGCGCACCCGCGAAGCCCCCGCCGAAACGGATTCTTCGGAAGCGGATACCGGCTCTGCCGAACACGCTTCTTCGCAAGCATCCTCCGCAGAATCCCGGCCTTCCTCCCCCTGCCGGGACGGACGCTGGCGCTGGATCCTCTTTGACGTAAACTCCGCCGCTATTTCGTCGGAGCTCAAAGACCACGATACCCTCCGCTATGTCATGAAAGCGAACAAAATGAAAATGTTCGGAAGTCTTTGCAGCAATCCTGCGTTCCGCAAAAGGTTTGAGGAACGGATCCTCGAATATGGCAATACGATTTTCACACCGGAATCGGTCAACGAGAAGGTCGACCAGTACATGGAAGAAATGGAGGCCCCCATGGCGATCCATTTCCGCCGCTTCTTCGGAGCAGATTCCGGACTGGATTTTACAAAAATCACCGACACGGAGATCCGCGGTTTCTTTACCGGGCGCCGCAGTATCGTCGAGCAGCTCCTCAGGGATAATTTCGGGGAGCAGTAAAGGCAGGTTTTATGTTTTCAGTATTCGGGAAAAAAATAAATATCCCTGCATCTGCTCTTCTGGTCCTGTCTGCCGTTTTTCTCTTCGTCCTGCTGATCAGAGATCTTCCGTATGCGGGACAGAAGCAGGCAGGGGATCCGTCGGCGGAAAACAGGAACCGGCTTACTTTTTCAAGGCCTTCCGGTTTTTACAAGGATCCTTTTACGCTGACCATCAGTGCGCCGACCGATGAGATCTACTATACTCTGGACGGCACGGAACCCGTGCGGGGTGCAGAAAACACCTATATTTACAAAAGCGGTATAGAAATCTCCGATGTCACGGCCCGGGAAAATGTCCATTCCATGCGGACCGATGTGACCCACAGCTTCAACAGTGAACTTCTGGCTGAATATGCCAAAGATTACGCGTCCAAAGGCTACAAGGTTCCCGATTACCCGGTGGACAAATGTACCATACTGCGCGCTGCCTGTTACAATGGCAGTACGCGCAGCAAAGTAGAGACCGCCTCCTTCTTTGTCGGCTATGAGGGGCGCCCGGGATACGGGAAGACAAAGGTGGTCTCCATCGTCACCGACCCGGATAACCTTTTTGACTATGAAAAAGGTATCTATGTCACAGGAAAGGTCTTTGACGACTTTGCCGCGTCTGATCCCTTCCACAACAGCGACATCTGGTACCGCCATGTCTGGTGGTGGTGGGATTCCAATTACACCCAGAGCGGACGCGAATGGGAGCGCCAGGCAAACATACAGTTTTTCGATGAAAATGGAAATCTTATGCTGCAGAAGGAGGCCGGGATCCGCATCCAGGGCGGCGGAAGCAGGGGATTTCTGCCAAAGAGCCTAAATCTCTATGCCCGCAAAGACTATGACGGCAGCAGCTCCTTTGATTATGATTTCTTCGGCACCGGTTTTTTTGCCAAACGCCTGACTCTGACAACCGGAGGAGACGACTATAATACCAAGATCAAAGACCGCCTTGTCTCAGAGCTGGCCGCCGGGCAGGATTTTGCCACCATGCACTATGTGCCCTGCCTTCTCTTCCTGGACGGTGAATTCTGGGGTGTCTATCACCTGACGGAAAAATATGACGAAAAGTATTTCAGCTATTATTATGATGTGCCTGAAGAGGACGTCGTCGATATCAAGGGAAAGGACGATGTCGAGGTCGGTGTCGAGACGGATCTCAACCTTGTAAAGGAAGCAGAGGACTTCATCACACAGAACGACATGTCTGACCCTGACAATTATGCCAGAGCCTGTGAACTGATCGACATGGACAGCTTTATCGATTATTACGCTGTCCTCATATACTGCGCCCGCTGCGGAGACTGGCCCAACGGCAACTATGCTCTCTGGCGTACCCGCAGAGCACCGGAAGAAGTCTATGCCCGGATGAAAGCGGAAGGCGGTCTCGAGGATATTCAGGCAGCCTCCGAAAACACTTCCTCAAATTCCCCCTGCATGGACGGCCGCTGGCGCTGGGTCCTTTTCGATGTAAACTCGGCTGCCATTTCTTCCAGTCTGATCGAGAACGATACACTCAACTATGT
>ONXK01000003.1 GCA_900321785.1 uncultured Lachnospiraceae bacterium
TGAGATCTCCCATGCTTTTGATACTTCCGGAAGGCAGTACGATGAACAGGGCAATCTCAGCAACTGGTGGACAGAGGACGACTACCGCAAATTCCACCAACGCGCGCAAAAGCTTGTAGACTACTACAACGGGTTTGAGCCCATCCCGAATTATCCTGTCAACGGTGCCATGCTCGACACAGAAGCGATCGCAGACCTGACCGGCGTCAAATGCATGCTCCGCATCGCAGCCGATGAAGAAAACTTCGATTACGACCGTTTCTTCCGCACACTGGCATCCAACTGGCGGTGCCTGACGACCCTGGAGACGGAAGCGTTCTCCATCGAGCAGGACGCCCACCCTCTCGCCTATCTGCGCACAAACGCGGTTGTCGTGCAGTTTGAAGAGTTCCACAAGACCTACGGCACCAAAGAAGGGGACGGCATGTATCTGGCCCCTGAATACCGTCTGGAGATCTGGTGATCCTTCCTGATACGGTGATGCTTTCATGCATGGTGGTCCATTTATGATACGGTGATCCTTTCCCGGCATGGTGACACTGTCATGACAGAAAGCTGCAAACGTCAAAAGCAAAAAAGGTACAGGACAGTTTTTATACCGGCTGTCCTGTACCTTTTTCTTATTGACTCAATATTCTCTTCTTATCTTTTTCCGGTCTTTATTATCTTCGTATTATCCTTTTCTTATCGGATTTCCTCTTTGCCTCTTTCATCTGTCTCACGGATTGCGTCTTTCATCTGTTTCACATATTCGCTTATAAAAGGAGCCGAATCTTTTCCGTGTTCCGCGATCATGCGGACAATGGCGCTGCCGACAATGACGCCGTCGGCCAGCTGTGCCATCTGCGCTGCCTGTTCCGGTGTATTGATCCCGAATCCAATGCCTGCAGGGATATCCGACGCTGCACGGATGGCCGTCAGAATGGATTTGAGGTCTGTCCGGATCTCCGAACGGACACCTGTGACGCCCATGGAAGAGACAACGTAGAGGAAGCCGCGGGCCTCCTTTGCGATGGCCATGATCCGGTCCTCGGAAGTCGGAGCGATCATGGAGATCACATCCACGCCATGGGCGGCCGCAATGTCCACGCACTCATCTTTTTCTTCAAAAGGAAGATCGGGAATGATGACGCCGCTGATCCCGACTTCTTCACATCTGGCAAAAAAGCGCTCATACCCGTAGTAGAAAACAGGGTTCAGGTAGCCCATGAACACGAGAGGCATGTCCGTCTCCTCCCGCAGTTCTTCAACCATCTTGAAGATTTTATCCGTCGTGGTTCCCGAGGCAAGGGCACGGATATCCGCCTCCTGGATCACAACGCCCTCTGCAATGGGATCTGAAAAGGGAATGCCGATCTCAATGAGGTCAGCACCCGCCTTTTCCATTGCAAGGATAAATGAACGGGTCGACTCCAGATCCGGATCGCCGGCCGTAATAAATGGGATAAAGGCCTTTCCATTTGCAAAGGCATCCCGGATAGTTTTCGCTTTTTTCATTCTTTCCTCCATGTCGAAGCGCTCCTGCGCTGAGACACCCGAGGAGAAAGCCCGGAACGGGTTTCTCCGATGGGATCCGCGGAGCTTTGGGCCGTTTCCCGGCACAAACCTCTGCTGCTGTTTCCAAAGCTCTGCTGCAGCAAGCTTTCTTTACTCGTGCAGGTCAATGCCGCGGTAGCGGGCGATTGCCGCCACATCCTTGTCTCCCCGGCCGGAGAGGCAGATGATGACACTCTCGTCCCTGCTCATGTGCGGAACGATTTTGCGGGCTTGTGCGACTGCGTGAGCGCTCTCAATGGCGCAGATGATACCTTCTGTGCGTGCAAGGTATTCGAAAGCGGAGACGGCCTCCTCGTCGGTCACAGGGACATATTGGGCGCGCCCTGTATCGTGCAGCCATGCGTGCTCGGGGCCGATGCCGGGATAATCAAGGCCTGCGGAAATCGAATAGACCTCTTCGATCTGCCCGTACTCGTTCTGGCAGAAATAGGACTTCATGCCGAAGTGATAGAACATGCCCATTGCGTTGCTGCCGCCCCCCACGCAGGCGAGCACTGCAGCCGGAAGCTTCCCGTCCATCTCCAGGATCTGAGCCCTGGCCTCCTTTGAGATTACAGACTGGAAATCTCTGACAATCGTGGGGAAAGGGTGGGGCCCCATGACAGAGCCCAGGACGTAATGAGTATCATCCACACGTCCGGCCCATTCGCGCATGGTCTCATTGACAGCATCTTTGAGGACTCTGGAACCGCTCTCCACCGGATGCACTCTGGCGCCCAGAAGTTCCATGCGATAGACATTGAGCCTCTGACGTTCGCAGTCGATCGCGCCCATAAAGACTTCACATTCCATACCAAGGAGAGCCGCGGCGGTCGCCGCTGCCACACCGTGCTGTCCGGCGCCCGTCTCGGCGATGACGCGGGTCTTCCCCATTTTTTTCGCCAGCAGGACCTGGCCAAGTACATTGTTGATCTTGTGGGATCCTGTGTGATTGAGGTCTTCACGCTTGATAAATACCTTCGCCCCTCCCAGATCTTCTGTCATTTTTTCGGCGTAATACAGCAGAGAGGGACGTCCCGCGTAATGATTCAAAAGAGAGGTCAGCTCCCCGACAAATGCAGGATCGTTTTTGTAATACTCATACGCCTCCTCCAGGCGGATCAGTTCATTCATCAGGGTTTCGGGGACATACTGTCCGCCAAAGTCTCCAAATCTTCCTTTTTTCACTTCCCGGCCTCCTATTGTTTTTTATGTTCTTTTACTGTCTTGCAGCCGCAAGAAAGGCTGCCATTTTTGCCGGATCTTTCCATCCGCCCGTCTCTACTTTGCTGCTGACATCCACTCCGTCAGGATGAAAGCGCTGAACAGCCGCCGACACATTTTCCGCTGTCAGCCCCCCGGCCAGAATCCATCGATGTCCTCCGGGAAAGAGGGATCGGTCGTGTTCCGCCGCCTGGGCCTTCAGAAATCTGTCCAGCAGATTCCAGTCAAAACACCTGCCTGTGCCGGAACCGCTGTCAAGCAGGACCCAGGGGGCAGAACTGGCGGCGGCCGCGGCAAGATCCTCTGTCCCGCCGATCCGGAAAGCCTTGATCACAGGAAGCCCGGTCAGAGCTGTAATTTCCCGGATATAGGTCTCGTCCTCGCTCCCGTGAAGCTGGATCATACTGATACAGCCCGCATCTGCCGCCCGCACGATCTCCGCATATGAAGCATCTGCGAAGACTCCGACTGTACCGATCTGTGGAGAAAGAATCCGTCGAAGGGTCTTTGCTTTTTCGATATCTATGGATCTTCTATAACCCGGTGAAAGGATAAAGCCTGCCAGATCCGGCTGCAGAAAGCCGGCTGCCTCCGCATCCTCCCGCCGTCGAAGACCGCAGATTTTCACGATCGGCCTGTTAGTCGGCCTGTTTTCTTTTTTCACGTGCATTTCATCTTCTCCGTTTTATCGGGACTGCAGGCAGCTGCCAGCAAGTTCCCTGAGGAAAGCGCCCTTGTCGGGGCTGCGCATCAGTGTCTCGCCGATGAGAACGGCATTTGTCCCCCTGCGGCAAAGAAGACCGACGTCCTGCGCATTGCGGATACCGCTCTCCGATACAAAAATGCGGTCTTCAGGAACCAGGCTGCGCAGGCGGACGGAATTATTGATATCTACGGTAAAGTCCCGCAGATCCCTGTTGTTGACACCGATGATACGGGCTCCCGCGGCAAGTGCCCGCCCGACTTCTTTCTCATCGTGGGCCTCCACCAGAGCGGAAAGCCCCAGGGAATGCGCGAGCTGCAGATACTCCGCAAGCTGCGCATCATCCAGGATCGCGCATATCAGAAGGACTGCAGAGGCACCCAGCAGTTTTGCCTCATAGATCATATAGGGATCCACGGTAAAATCCTTGCGCAGGCAGGGAATACAGACAGCCGCCGTGATTTCCTGCAGAAAGCGGTCCTCCCCGCGAAACCATTTTGGCTCAGTGAGAACGGAAATGGCAGAAGCGCCCGCCGCCTCATAGGAACGTGCAATGTCCAGATATGGGAAATCCGGCGCGATCAGCCCCCTGGAAGGAGACGCCTTTTTACATTCACAGATAAAATGGATCCCTTCCCCGGACAGCGCTTTTTCAAATGGAAATTCCAGTGTGCCGGCTGCAGCCCCGCAGACGGCAAATGCCTTTTCCTGTATTTCTTCGAGCGGGTGTTTTTTCTTTTTTTCCGCCACTCTTTCCATGGCATGCTCTGCCAGGCGGTCCAGAATCGTCCCCATGTCTTTTACCTCTCATGGTGTTACAGCCTCACTTTTACTTTGCATCACAAGAGCTGTGTGTGGTCAGGCTGCCTGATTGGAAGCCCTGATCAGAGCGTCAAGTGTGGCAATGGCCCTGCCGCTGTCGATCATCTCCTGCGCCAGTTTGACGCCCTCCCCGATGGAAGATACCGCATTGGCGGCAAAGAGGGCACACCCTGCGTTGAGGAGGACCGAAGTACGTCGGGCGTCCCTGATCTCACCGGAAAGAATGGCACGGGTCGTCTGTGCATTTTCCGCAGGGGTACCGCCGGTCAGGTCCTCCTTATTGCCTCTGGTAAGCCCGAAGTCCTCCGGGCAGATCGTGGTCGTCCTGTAAAAGCCGTCCTTCAGCTCGCATACAGTCGTTGGCGCAGAGGCAGAAACCTCGTCCATTTTGTCCTGCCCGTAAACCACAAGGGCATGACTGACGCCAAGAGAAGCCAGGACCTTGGCGACCGGTTCCACAAGATATTCATCATAGACACCCAGAAGGAAATATTCCGGTCTTGCAGGATTGGTGAGCGGCCCCAGAATATTGAACACCGTCCTGAAGCCCAGCTCCCTCCGTATGGCACCCACATACTTCATTGCCAGATGATATTTCTGGGCAAACATGAAACAGAAGCCGACTTCATCCAGAAGCTTTCTGCACATGTCGGGGTCCTGCTGAATATTGACCCCCAGGGCTTCGAGGCAGTCTGCTGTTCCGCTCTGTGAGGAGGCCGCACGGTTTCCGTGCTTGGCAACCTTTACACCGGCCGCCGTGACCACCATCGCGGATGTTGTGGAAATATTGAAGGTATTGGCGTTATCACCGCCGGTACCGACAATCTCCAGTACGTCCATCCCGGGATGTTCGACAGGGGTTGCATGGCTCCGCATGGAAACAGCGCAGCCGGAAATCTCATCGATGGTCTCTGCCTTGGTACTCTTGGTCGAGAGTGCCGACAAAAATGCTGCATTCTGGGTGGGCGTCGTCTCTCCGTTCATGATCTCGTTCATGACGGTCTTTGCCTCCTCGAAAGACAGGTCCTGCTTTGTGACAATTTTAATGATGGCTTCTTTGATCATTATGCTGCTCCTTTCTGATCATTCGTTTATTACGCAGCTCTTGTCCGAAGACAGGGTACTGCGCGATATGGAGGAAGCGATTTGCTGCGCCAATATCCCATGGATGATGTCACGGACAGTGAGCAATGAAAATGCAAGTCCCCGGCAGAGCGAGCCTGTACAGACTCATTCTGCCGGGGACGAACATCTTTTATTGCATGATATCCGCGGTACCACCCCGCTTCGCGCACTCAAAAGCTTTGCATAAAAAAATCCCTGATGATCAGGGAACTGCTATCACAAAGGCCCTCTCTGCACAGATTTTCCCTTCAAATAGAAAAGAAATCCTGCCCGCAGGGGGTTCCGGACGAGCGCGCGCTCTTTAAGGAATTCCAGCAAATTCCCGGCAACTGACGTATGCCCTCACGTCGTGTCATACTCGGCGGCTTTTCCGGCTCTTCTTCAGGCGCAGTCCCAGACAGACTGCAGAAAAGCTTTCATAACAAACACCTTTAAACACGCCCTCCGCGGACCATTATTCGTGTCAGCATACCGTCCGGCTCTCACCTGCCCGGACTCTCTGTGGGTGCCCCTCACGTTTTACTTCCGCATCAACGGTTTATTAATCTTATTTAATTTTTAATACATTTAAACGTAAACTCAACGCTTTGTCAAGCGCAAATTCACAAATTTCCGATTTTTATAATTTTCGATTTTTATAAATTCTCAGATTTCCGGATTTCATGCAGATTCTTTCATGCAGACTGTGCCCGGAAAAACATGCCTGTCTTTCCGGGCACCTGGCAGAGGCCATCTGCGGGGGACAATACATACAGGTCCCTCAGGAATTCCGGTTTTCGAAGTGCTGTGGCATTCGCCGGTTTTACAACCTTTTACAGGTCCTTCAGGGTCACCAGCTGATAGACATGATAGCCCAGCTGGATCGGTGCAGGCAGGAGCAGATCCGCTGCAGTCTCGGCGATCACCTTGCAGCGAAGTTTTCTCTTTACTGCCGGGCTGAGTTTCCTGCGGGCAAGTTCTTCGCTGCCGATGCTGTCCTCAAGATTTTTTGCGAACATTTTGACGTTCTGAAACTGCAGTTCGCGCAGTCTCCTGACGATGCTCTCCTTATCGCCCTTGTAGGAAAATGCAATCCCGCCGGAAGAAGGATAGAGCTTAATACAGGAAATACCTTTGAGATTGCTGAGGGCATACTCCAGTACCTCCGCCTCCGCTGCGCTGAAGCGGCCTCTGCGAAGATGCAGACGCAGATAGGATGCAGTCTGATGCTGAATCACGAAGTCCATAGGCATTCCCCCTGATCTGATAGAACCTTATTTTGCGCCCTTTGCGTTTGCCTTGGCTTCAAAACGGGCACGGTCGACGATTGCGCGCTGGTGAGTTCCCTCGCCGATGAGCCCGGCCTCATCATAGCAGGTCGCCTTAAAGGTCATGACCTTGCCGTTGGGCGCCACTTCTGTGAGTTCGGTCTCGATGCGGACTTCCATGCCCAGAGGTGTGGCGGCGACGTGGGAGACGCTGATGGCCATACCGACGGTAGTCTTGCCCTCTTCCAGCTCGGGCTGTACGGACATAGCGGCTGTATTCTCGATCTCGGCGATCATGGACGGTGTGCCAAATACATTGACAAGGCCGCTTCCGGCTCTGGAAGCCAGCATATCCTCGTTGACGACAAACTTCTTCTCACCCTTGATTCCTGCAGTAATAGCCATTCTTTTTTCCTCCTGTTGATAGATCTTTATACAGCTGAGCCCTTATAAAAAGGGGGTTCATGATTCCTTTTTTTATTCAGTTCAAAGACGATCGGATCTGAAAAACATTTTTATCAGATCACATAATACCAGGTGTCGTCCGGTTTGGACTCTTCCATATCCTCGACCGGTTCCGGAGTGCCGTGCAGCTCGAAATCTTCGTCCCCGTTGCGGATAATGAGTTCCTGGGTCTTGACGCTGATCCGGGTGCCGGGCCTTACGGAGCTTGTGATGAAGACGTTGGATCCGATGACCGAACCCTCGCCGATGATCGTATCGCCGCCCAGGATCGAGGCACCGGCGTAGATGGTGACGTTGTCCTCGATAGTAGGATGACGTTTGGCGCCGCGCAGGCGCTGACCGCCGCGGGTCGAAAGCGCACCGATGGTGACGCCCTGGTAGACCTTGACGTGCTTTCCGATGATCGAGGTCTCACCGACGACGATGCCTGTGCCGTGGTCCATGAAAAAGTACTCGCCGATAGTCGCGCCGGGATGGATATCGATTCCGGTCTTGCTGTGAGCATACTCCGTCATCATCCTGGGGATGAGCGGGACGCCCAGAAGGAAGAGCTCGTGGGCCAGTCGGTTGATGGTGCTGGCCAGGAGTCCGGGATAGCACAGGACGATCTCATCTTTGCTGAAAGCGGCGGGATCTCCCTCATAGGAGGCCTGCATATCCGTGTTTACCAGTGCCCTGATATGAGGGATCCTGTCCAGGAAATCGATCGCCAGTTCCTCAGCCGACATGCGGAGCTCGAAGTCGGTCTCTGCCGCGTACTCCTCCTTGAAACGGAGGGCAATGGCGATCTGCTTCTGCAGGTTGTAGATGACGTCCTCGATCACCACCGCGATCCGGCTGTCATAATTGTAGCTCCTGAATTCCCTGGGCCTGTAATAGCCGGGAAACAGAATGTTGAGGAGCTTATTGACAATGTCGATGACCGCCTCGCTGTCGGGCTGGTTAAAGACATTCATGTTATCTATATCGCGGCCGTTCTGGTAATCCTGCAGGATCCGGTTGGTCACGCTCTGAATGCGGTTGCTGATATCTTTCCTCATATCTTTTATCCTCACTTTATCACTGGAACAGGGCATCGGCGAAGAGGATTCGCCGCCTCTAACAAATATACCATATTCCTTCAGAAGACGCTATAGGGGATAAAAAACCCGCAGAAATGCTCGATTTCTGCGGGTTCTGTGTGTGTGATCTTTGAAAAATATGCGATTCTTTGTAAGATGATGGGATATTTGTAACTGCAGTCTCGTGAGATCAGCGCTTGGAGAACTGAGGAGCGCGGCGAGCGCCTTTGAGACCGTATTTCTTTCTCTCCTTCATACGAGGGTCACGGGTCAGGAAACCGGCCTTTTTGAGAACGGGACGAAGGTCCGCGTCTGCCTCGATGAGGGCACGGGAGATGCCGTGACGGATTGCGCCTGCCTGGCCGGTTGTGCCGCCGCCCTTGACAGTGATCTTGTAGTCATACTGACCGGTTGTGCCGGTGAGAACGATAGGCTGGTTGACGATAACCTTGAGGGTCTCAAGTCCGAAATAGTCATCCAGGCTTCTGCCGTTGATAGTCATATTGCCGGTGCCGGGTGTAATGAAAACACGGGCAACAGAGGATTTCCTTCTGCCGGTTCCATAATATGTCGCTTCTTTAGCCATTGTAAATATCTCCTTTCAAGCTCTGGCCGTCCGTTTTGTCCGGATCTGTTTCGGCCATCTATTTTCGATTGCCGCCGGTTTATTTTTCTTTCCGGCTGGCGGTCAAAGTCGATCAGAACTTCAGCTCTTCGGGCTTCTGTGCTGCGTGCTTGTGCTCGGGACCTTCATAGACATGGAGCTTTCTGTACATGTCGTCGCCGAGTCTTCCCTTGGGAAGCATGCCGCGGACTGCGTGCTCAACAACCTTGATGGGCTTTGTGCGGAGCATCTCACGAAGGGTGGTGTACTTCGCGCTGCCGACATACTCGGAGTGACGGAAATAGATCTTCTGATCCAGCTTCTTGCCGGTAACCTTGATCTTCTCTGCATTTACAATGATGACATAGTCGCCTGTATCCATAAAAGGAGTGTAGTAAGGCTTATTCTTGCCGCGAAGAACTGTAGCAACTGCGCTTGCAAGGCGTCCGAGGGTCATGTCGGTCGCATCCACTACATACCATTTCTTCTCAATATCTGCTGCGCCTGGCACATAGGTTTTCATGTATTTTCCTCCATCGGTGCATCTGTGATCACTTCCCGGGTACAGCGCCGGTCTTCCCGGCTCCTGCTCCGGAGCGGATCATATTCTTCAAATTCTATCTCTACTGGTTTCTTTCTTTATGTGCGTGTCGCAGTGGCAGGTAAATTTTTTCCAAAAACCGGGGAGTCAGGGCATGCAAAATACATGCGTTTACCGCCGTCGCACCTGTCCATTATATTCGAACGAAAAATGAGTGTCAACGTCTGACTGTATTTTTTTAAATACAGATTGCCCCATTGTGTATATATCCCTTTCATCCGTCAAATACCATCTCTTCCCTTGCATCTATGTCTCTTTTATCACTCAAATACCATCTCCATACCGGGTTCCGCGATCTCATACCGCACCAGGGTAAGACCGCAGGCAGGCGCTGTAGGGCCGGCTGCACGCCGGTCAAGCGCATCCAGAATAGACGGCATTTCTTCGGGGGCTTTAGCCCCTCGCCCGATCTCCATCAGGGTTCCCGCAATGATACGCACCATGTTATAAAGAAAACCTCTGCCGCTGACTCGGATCACGATCTCCCGCGGCATGCGGCAAACCTGGGAAAGGGATGCCCGGGTGCCGCAGGGAATCTCCTCTACTTCAACATTCAGGATCTCCCGCACAGTTGTCTTCGCGCTCGTATACATACTGCAGAAGCTCTTGAAATCATGCTCTCCCACAAGATACCGTCCCGCCTCGCGCATGGCTTCCACGTCAAACCTGTATCTGGAATAATACGTATACAGACGGCGCATGGGATCCGGCATGGGAGCATTAAAAATACGGTATTCATAGGTCTTGACCGTACTGCAGTGCCTGGGATGAAAATCAGCCGGCACTTCAAGTGATGTCCGGACACAGATCCTGTCCGGCAGACGTACATTCAGCGCGTAGGAAAACTTATCGGGCGGTATACGGCTTTCTGTGTCAAAAACAGCAAGATTGCAGCAGGCATGCACGCCTGCATCCGTGCGGCTTGCGCCGATCACTTCCACAGGTACCCCCGTCAGCTCTGTCAGAGCGCGGTTCAGTTCTCCTTCAATCGTAGGCACTCCGCTTTTCTGTGCCTGGTAGCCGGCATACCCCGTCCCGTCATAGGCGACGGAAAGCAGGATTCTTTTTTTCACGATCGTGCTGCTCCTTCTATTACTATACCCGTACTATACTCGTATTCGTCCCTGCAGAATCTGCCTGTCCTCAGAAACAAAAGGACAGGATAACGACTGCTGACCCAGACTCAGATTGAAATCGGCAGGCGGATGAGTCTGAGCAGTACACAGACTGCAAAATACGCCAAAAGGACAAAATAGGCGCCCTGATCTCTGCCCTTGTAGACCAGGGGCTTCATCTTGGTGCGTCCAGCGCCGCCCCTGTAGCAGCGTGCTTCCATTGCCATTGCCAGGTCATTGGCCCGGCGGAAGGCGGAAATAAAGAGCGGCACAAGAAGCGGTACGAGACTCTTGATCTTTTTGATCAGGTTTTTACTCTCGAAATCAGCTCCCCGGGCGATCTGCGCCTTCATGATCTTATCTGTCTCCTCCATCAGGATCGGAATAAAACGGAGGGCGATCGACATCATCATGGCAATCTCGTGGACCGGAACCCGAACCCTCTTCAGCGGATTGAGAAGGTTCTCGATGGCATCCGTCAGCTGGTTGGGCGTGGTGGTAAGAGTCATCAGCGAGGATCCGATGACCAGCAGGGAAAGCCGGATGGCCATTTTCACAGCAAAGGCAAGTCCCTGTTTTGTAATCTTCAGAAAGGCGATCCGGAAGAGCTCTTCGCCGGGTGTCAGAAACAGGTTAAAAGCCATTGTGATCAGCAACAGGATCAGGATCGCTTTCATACCACGCACAATATATCCGACAGGAACATTCGAAAGTTTGATCATGGCGATCAGAAAGACAGCACAGACAGCGTAGCCGATAAAAGAATTCACCACAAAAAGGGAGATAATGTATACCAGTGTCCCAACGATCTTGACCCGGGGGTCAAGCCGGTGAAGCAGTGAGTCTGTCTGATAGTATTGTCCGAGTGTAATATCCTTGAACATAATAATGCTCCCCGAAACAGCTCTTTAGCGGCTGCTTTTACTGATTCTGCGCATGATTTCCTCAGCGGCTTCCTCCACCGTCAGGGCATCTGTCTCAACATCGAACCCGCTTTCGCGCAGGGTATTCATAATATATGTGATCTGCGGTGCGGACAGGCCCAGTTCCTCGAGCTCTGTGTAATGACGGAACACATTCTTGGGGCTGTCATCGAACACCTTCTCCCCGTGTCCCATCACAACGATCCTCTCAACGTAGCGGGCGACATCGTCCATGCTGTGTGATACCAGTATGATCGTCATAGACAGCTTTTTTTTCATCTCGGAGATCAGACCGAGGATCTCATCTCTGCCTCTGGGATCAAGGCCGGCGGTGGGCTCATCAAGAATCAGGACTTTCGGATTCATGGCAAGCACGCCTGCGATCGCCGCGCGTCTCTTCTGGCCGCCGGACAGATCAAACGGAGATGTTTTGAAATATTTTTCCGAAATCCCCACATTTTCCAGCGCCTGCACAGCCCTCTTTTTGCAAACAGCTTCGTCGAGTCCCAGATTGCGGGGGCCGTACATGACATCAGACAGGACGTCGACTTCGAAAAGCTGATGTTCCGGATACTGGAAGACCAGACCGACATTTGCGCGGAGAGCTTTCTTGTCAAAACCATCCGCATGTATATCCTTGCCGTTATATAGAACACTGCCGCTCGAAGGACGCAGAAGTCCGTTGAGAAGCTGTACAAGTGTGGATTTACCGGAACCGGTGTGTCCGATCAGTCCGATAAACTGATTGTCAGGTATTTCCAGACTTACATCTTTTAAAGCCGCAGTTTCCATCGCAGTTCCCTGCTCATAGACATAGCTCACTTTTTCCAGACTGAGTCCCATTTCGTTCATTTCCTTTCCGCTGTGATCCGGCATCCGCACTGCCTGCGCAGAGCTTGTGCGAGCTCTTCCCTGGTCAGGATCCCCTCCGGTATATCCAGCCCCTTCTCCCGGAGCAGGTGTCCCAGAAGGGTTACCTGCGGAACGTCGAGATGAATCGCCTGCATCTTCTCTACCTGTGAGAAAACCTCCCGCGGTGTTCCCTGCATGGCGATCTTTCCCTCATCCATGACAAAGACACGATCCGCGCGGATCGCTTCCTCCATGTAATGCGTGATCAGAATAATGGTGATTCCTTCTTCCCGGTTCAGTTTCATCGCAGCATTTATGACATCGGCGCGTCCCGAGGGATCGAGCATGGCAGTCGGTTCGTCCATGATAATGCACTTGGGATGCATGGCGATGACGCCGGCGATGGAAACACGCTGTTTCTGGCCGCCGGACAGACGATTGGGCGATTTTTTACGGTATTCATACATTCCGACGGTCTTGAGACTCTCCTCGACCCGTTCCCAGATTTTCTCTGTCGGAACCCCCATGTTTTCAGGGCCGAACCCTACGTCTTCCTCGACAACCTGTCCGATGATCTGGTTGTCGGGATTCTGAAAGACCATGCCCGCCGTCTGTCGAATCTCCCACAGAAGCGACTGATCCTTCGTATCAAGCCCGTTCA
This sequence comes from uncultured Lachnospiraceae bacterium, assembly GCA_900321785.1. Lineage (GTDB taxonomy): Bacteria > Bacillota > Clostridia > Lachnospirales > Lachnospiraceae > CAG-791. The sequence goes on from ONXK01000003.1 coordinate 12,940, forward strand.
CCCAGACCGCTCCCTCCGTCGGAAAGAGCAGGGCGTTCAGATGTTTTGCAAGGGTAGATTTGCCGGACCCGTTGTGCCCGAGAATGGCAATAAACTGTCCCGGCTCGACATCAAGAGAAATGTCATTGATCGCACGGATCGTACCGGACGGATTTCCCTCTTCATCCCTCTGTATATAATCATGGATCAGTTTGCTGATTTTAATCATGTCTACTCTATCTCTTTGGACTTACTCCCCGGATCCGCTTCGGCTGCATCTGGATTTTTTGCGGCAAAGAAAGCGAAAAACAGATGGCGCGAAATGTATGCGCCCTTCAAGGGGGCATGTACAATAACGACGCGCATTTTCCGGACGTCTGCTGTATGACTTCGATATTTCTAAAAAAGTCTCCGGGACAGGATCCCCCCGGAGACTTCTAAAATTCATATCATGCTGCAAAAGAATCAGCCTGAGTGATCAGACAAACTCAAGGACAACTTCCATTGCACCATCGCCGCGGCGCTGGCCGATTTTGATGATTCTGGTGTAACCACCGTTCCTGCCGGCATATTTGGGGCCGTACTCAGTGAACATCTTGTCAACGAGGTCGACCTTCTTGGTGGCTTTCTTGCGGCCCTTTGCTTCCTGAGGAACCTCGACTACGGGATACAGGTAGCGAAGGATCTGTCTTCTGGCATGCAGACGGCTGGGAGCATCCTTGGTGATCTGCTTCTCAACTTCGTCATAAACGGTAACCTTCTTGCCATCGACGACTTCCTTGACGCGCTTGCCGTCTTTGTCTTTACGGGCAACCTTAGCCATGACAGTAACAGTCTCATAATTGTCACGCTCTTTGACAGCCATTGTGATCATGGGCTCAACGATCTTGCGGATTTCCTTGGCACGAGCCTCGGTGGTGGTGATCTTTCCGTGATAGATCAGAGCTGTGACCTGGTTGCGGAGCAGAGCCTTTCTGAGCTTGGTCTTTTTGCCTAACTTTCTGTACATTGCCATCTTATTATTCCTCCATTTGTTATGATGATGCCGACGGCAGCGCACATCGGGCTTACCTGCTGCCGGTTCCGGCAAGGGACAGGTCTGCGAAGACCTGTTCTCTGCCGGCATCTCCTGCTGCGCACCTTATGGATTTACCGCAGCGGGACGGGTTTATTCTTAATGATTACGCGGGATCTTCGCTCGAATTGAGCTTGAGTCCCAGTTCTTTGAGTTTCTCAAGAACTTCCTCAAGAGACTTGCGGCCAAGGTTCCTGACCTTCATCATCTCTTCGGGAGTCTTGTTGCAGAGCTCTTCGACCGTGTTGATTCCTGCACGCTTGAGGCAGTTGTAGGAACGCACGGAGAGTTCGAGCTCGTCAATGCTCATTTCCAGAGCCTTCTCCTTGGGATTTTCCTTCTCTTCGGAGATGACCTTGGCGGTTCTGGCTTTCTCAGACAGGTTGATAAATATGCTGAGGTGCTCACTCAGGACCTTTGCCGCAAGGCTTACGGCCTCGTCAGGTGCAATCGTTCCGTCGGTTGTGACATCCAGTGTAAGTTTATCAAAGTCTGTCTGCTGTCCGACACGTGTATTCTCCACCATCACATTGACCCTGTCGACAGGCGTGTAAATGGAGTCGATCGGAATCACGCCGATTTTGGTATCAGGCGTTTTGTTGCGGTCGGAACTGACGTATCCTCTTCCCTTTGTGATCGTAAGTTCCATGAACAGGCGGGTATCCTTACCGCTCAGGGTCGCGATCACGAGATCAGGATTCATGATCTCGATATCCGAATCGATCTGGATATCGGAAGCACGCACAACACCCTCGCCCTCATAGTCAATAAAGGCAGTCTTGGGTTCGTTGGACTCGCTGTCATTCTTGATTGCGAGACTCTTGATATTCATGATGATCTCAGTGACGTCTTCCTTGACTCCCTGGATCGTGCTGAATTCGTGCTGTACGCCATCAATTTTAACCTGACTCACCGCAGCGCCGGGAAGTGAAGAGAGCATGATCCGGCGGAGGGAATTTCCCAGCGTGATGCCATAACCCCTCTCCAGAGGCTCGACCACGAATCTGCCGTATTTTTTATCATCAGAGATCTGAACGACCTCGATGCTCGGTCTCTCAAAATCAAACACTCGTAAATCCTCCTTTGCGCTCTGCGCTCAGTCCTTATTACTTGGAGTACAACTCGACGATGAGCATCTCGTTCACAGGAACGTCGATCTGCTCTCTCTTAGGCAGCTGGCTGACAGTACCCTTGAGGGCTTCCTTGTCAACATCAACCCAATCGGGGGTCAGTCTGCCGGCGGTAATCTCGGAGATGTCCTTGAAACGCTGGATGTTCTTGGATTTCTCTCTGACTTCGACAACATCTCCTGCCTTTACAAGGTAGGAAGGAACGTTGACCAGCTTGCCGTTAACAAAGATGTGCTTGTGGCCGACAACCTGACGTGCCTCACGACGGGTGCGGGCAAAGCCCATACGGAAAACGACATTATCCAGACGGCTCTCAAGCATGGTCATGAGGTTTTCACCGGTCATGCCTTTCATTCTGTCGGCCTTGTCGTAGTAGTTACGGAAAGGCTTCTCGAGGACGCCGTAGATGAATTTAGCTTTCTGCTTCTCGCGAAGCTGGGTGCCGTACTCACTGAGTTTGCGGCTTCTGCGGATCAGCTGTCTCTTGGACTTCTTGTCATATCCAAGGAAAACGGGATCGAGGTCGAGAGATCTGCATCTCTTCAGTACCGGAGTTCTGTTTACTGCCATTGTAATTCTTCCTTTCTTATCTGCAGCCGAATACTGTGCATGCACCTGCCTGAATAAGCTGTGCGTGACGGACTGCATGTTGTTTACAGCACAGGGAAAAGAATATCTTTCTCTGTGTCTTCATCCAAACGTGTATTAAACCCTGTGTGATATATAAATATGATCACACTCTCCTTCTCTTGGGAGGACGGCATCCGTTGTGGGGAACCGGAGTAACATCAGTGATGCTGATGATCTCAAGGCCGTTGGAATTCAGCGCACGGATCGCAGCTTCTCTGCCTGATCCGGGTCCCTTAACGAAAACATCGACAGCCTTCAGCCCGTGAATGAGCGCTGCCTTTGTAGCCGTCTCAGCAGCCATCTGTGCTGCATAGGGAGTAGATTTCCTTGAACCTTTAAATCCAAGACCGCCTGCACTTGCCCAGCTCAGAGCGTTGCCCTGTGTATCGGTCAGGGTAACGATGGTGTTATTAAAAGAGGACTGGATGTGCGCCTGTCCGCGTTCAACGTTTTTCTTGACACGTCTAACCTGCTTCCTTCTGGAGGATTGCTGTTTTGCCATAAAACTAACCTACTTTCTTTCCCATAAATGGTATCTGTCCGGCCTTGATCATGACAGAAAAGCCGGAATCAATGTACATTATTTCTTCTTGTTTGCGATGGTCTTCTTCGGGCCCTTCCTGGTCCTTGCATTGGTCTTGGTCTTCTGACCGCGGACAGGGAGACCTCTTCTGTGACGGATGCCTCTGTAGCAGCCGATCTCAGAGAGACGCTTGATGTTCATGGCGATTTCTCTGCGGAGATCACCTTCGACCATGTAATCCTCAGTGATAACTTCGCTGAGTTTCTTGACTTCTTCATCAGTCAGATCCCTGCATCTGGTATCGGGATTGACGCCCGCCTTCTCGACGATCTTTGTTGCAGAGGTACGGCCGATGCCATAAATGCTGGTCAGGCCAATCTCAACACGCTTATCTCTGGGTAAATCTACACCTGCGATACGAGCCATTGTAAACTCTCCTTCTACTATTTAAATTACTGATTGACTGGGGCACATCTGCATGTTCCGTTTCATGAGTCTGTACCCAACCGGCCTCCGGCCGGTCTTTCCACTGCGATTTTCATCGGCATGGTATCAAAGAGTAATGGGCTGCCCCGGTCTGTAAAGACTGGGTTAACGGGGCACCATCTATTCTATGATCAGGCGCTGCAAAAACCCTGTGCAAAACCTGTTTCGGGTTAAAAACAGATCCGCCGCATCCGGTCTGCAGAGCCAAAGAGCACTTTACTCGCTCAACCCTGCCTCTGTTTGTGTTTCGGATTCTCGCAGATGATCCTGACGATACCTTTGCGCTTGATGACTTTGCACTTATCGCACATAGGCTTCACGGAAGCTCTAACTTTCATCTCCTACTCCTTTCGTGAGTGGTACTGCTTTCCTGCTTTTCAGAAAAAACACACATCCCTTTGACACGGGCCATACCGCATCTTCCGTCTGTGAAGCTTTTTCGGCTTTGCAGGAATCATACAGAACCTGTTGCCGAGTCTGTCCGAAATCACCCCGTCCTTTGAAATGCGTAGTTACGGTTTAAGACAGGACAATTGAGCAGGGGTTTCCCCCTACTCATTTACAGACCATAGTAGAATATCACACCGGAAAATCATTTGCAAGGATTATTTTGTGAATCCACAAGGTATTTTTATTCTTTTTTTTGCTCGATTTATGCCCGGTTTTCCGGTGGATATAAACGGGAACTTATACTCTGAATTTTTAAAAACGAAAAAGCGCCCGCATTCCTCTCCGATGCAGATCGGCAGAGGAATCGGACGCCGTGGATTCTTAACTGTATCGTAACGATTCCGTCACATGTTCGGGATCACTTGTCTCTCCAGATGATTCGGCCCTTGGTCAGGTCATAAGTGGACATCTCCAGGGTGACCTTGTCTCCGGGAAGAATACGAATAAAGTTCTGACGAAGCTTACCGCTGATGTGGGCGAGAATGATCGCGCCATTCTCAAGCTTTACCTTGAACATAGTATTCGGGAGTTTTTCAGTTACGATTCCTTCAAGTTCGATAACGTCTGCTTTTGACATATACGATTTAACCCTCCAAGATTTCGCAGATTGCCTGGAACACTTCCTTCATATCCTTCGTTCCGTCAACAGTACGCAGGGCTCCTCTTTCTTTATAGAAGTCGATCAGAGGCTGCGTCTGCTCGTGGTAGACAGACAATCTGTTCTGGACTGTCTCGGGTTTATCATCATCACGCTGGATCAGCTCGCCGCCACAGTTGTCACAGATGCCTTCTTTTTTGGGAGGAATGAAGGTGATATGGTAGGATGCGCCGCATTTAGGACAGGAACGTCTTCCGCTCATGCGTGCAACGATATTTTCGTCCGGGACATCCACGTCAATCGCATAATCGATCTTCTCACCGGTCTTTGCCAGTGTATCGGTCAGAACCTGCGCCTGCGGAATCGTCCTCGGGAATCCATCAAGGATATAGCCCTTTGCACAGTCATCAGCTTTCACTCTGTCGAGCAGGATCTCTACTGTCAGTTCATCCGGCACCAGCTGACCTGCATCCATGAAAGCTTTTGCTTTTTTGCCAAGCTCCGTACCGTTCTTGATATTAGCACGGAAGATATCTCCCGTGGAAACATGCGGCAGACCGAACTTCTCAGCAATCATCTTTGCCTGTGTGCCTTTACCCGCACCGGGCGCTCCGAGCATAACGATCTTCATTGTATACCCTCCTTTTTCGAAAACTGGTGAACGATTTTCAAGAAGTTAATAACACAAGAACCGAAGACGGCACAGGTGCACAATGCATCCGGTACGCAGTATACAGCCGGATCTTCAGGATCTGTCTGTATATTACGTCTTACTGCCGCCTTCGGAAGTACTTTTTAATCGTTGAGGAAACCTTTGTAGTTCCTTACGAGCATCATGGATTCGACCTGCTTGATCGTCTCAAGCACGACACTGACAACGATGATCAGGCTGGTTCCTCCAAAGGAGATCGAGGCATTGAAGAGGCCTCTGAAAATGAAAGGAAGGATGCCGACCACGGTCAGGCCGATCGCACCAATGAAAATAATGTAATTGAGAATCCTGTTCAGGTACTCGCTGGTGGGTCTGCCGGGACGGATACCCGGGATAAATCCGCCGCGCTTCTTCAGATTGTCCGCGATCTCGATCGGATTGAAAGTGATCGATGTGTAGAAATACGCAAAGAAGATCAGAAGGACAATATAGAGCACAAGTCCCAGTGAATACTTGATATAGGAAGGATTGCACCAGTAAGAGGAGCTCAGATAGCGAAGTACCTCTGACCAGATACCCGTACCCTTGTATCCTGCAAGAGTGGAAATGATGCCGGGGAATTCCATCAGGGAAGATGCAAAGATGATCGGCATAACGCCTGCCGTATTCACCTTAAGGGGAATCACGGAAGTCTGTCCGGCTGTGAAGCGTCTGCCGTTGATCTTCTGAGCGTAGGACACAGGGATCTTCCTCTCTGCATCATTCAGAAGAATAACCATAAGGGTCATCACAAGGATCACTGCAATAATGATCACTGCTGCAACAGCACCGATGGCAATGGTTTTTCCGACAACAAACTGGGTAAACAGTGCGACAATATCCTGAGGCATTCTGGAGATAATGTTGATGCACAGGACAATGGAGATACCGTTTCCGATTCCCTTGACTGTGATCTGCTCACCGATCCACATCAGGAAGGCACTTCCGGCAGTCAGTGTTGCAATGACCATGATCACGTTAAGTGCGTTGAATTCTTCGAGGAGGCCCTGGCGGCCAAAGCCGATGGCCATAGCAGAAGATTCCAAAAGCGCAAGTGCGACCGTGACGTAACGGGTGATCGCTGTCATCATCTTCCTGCCCTCTTCGCCCTCACGCTGCATTTCCTCCAGTTTGGGAATCGCAATTGTAAGAAGCTGAATGATAATGGAAGATGTGATGTATGGCGTAATGTTCAGTGCCAGGATGGACATGTTCAGGAAGGAGCCGCCGGTAAAAGCGTCCACAAAGCTGAACGTATCGCCGGTCTGCTGCGCGAACCAGTCCGCGAAATAATTTCTGTCAACACCAGGGACCGGAAGCTGGCAGCCAAAGCGGATGATGATCATCATCAGGAATGTGAACAGAAGCTTCATCCTGATTTCTTTAACTTTAAAAACATTTTTGATCGAGTCAATCATTCTCTTATGACCTTTCCGAAATTGCAAGCCCTCTATCGTTTTATTATCCTGCGCAGAGAAAACAGAGTCCTGATCGTTTTCAAAACGGATTGTTATTCACTGAATGGAAATACCGATAATAAAGGGCAAGCCATATCGGGCAGTTATACCCGATATGGCATGTCTATTTCTTGTTTGATCAGCCAATAGTCTCGGCTGTGCCGCCGGCTGCCTCGATCTTTTCCTTAGCTGCAGCGCTGAAAGCTGTAACCTTAACAGTAAGCTTTTTGCTCAGATCAGCATTGCCGATGATCTTAACGCCGTCACCGATCTTGCTGACAGCTCTGCTCTCAAGCAGTGCCTGCTCGTCTACAACTGCACCATCCTCGAATCTCTCGAGAGATTTGATATTGACTGCAACGATATCTTTTGTATTGTAGCAAGTGAAGCCTCTCTTAGGGAGTCTTCTGTACAGAGGCATCTGGCCGCCTTCAAATCCGGGACGGGGAGCTCCGCTTCTTGCCTTCTGGCCTTTATGGCCGTAACCTGCAGTCTTGCCGTTGCCGGAAGCGTGGCCGCGGCCTCTGCGGTAATCATTGTGCTTGGAGCCTTCAGCAGGCTTAAGATTATGTAAATCCATTTTTTTCCTCCTACCTTATTAGTCCAGCTCTTCGACCTTAACCATGTGATTGATCAGTCTGATCTGTCCCCTGGTAGCGGCATTGTCAGGAAGGATGACGAAGCTGTTCAGCTTCTTAAAGCCCATGGACTTGACGATTGCACGGTTCTTGGGAACAGCACCGATGGTAGACTTGATCAGAGTGATTTTCAGCTTCTTCGGCTCAGCTGCTGTTGCTTTCTCTGTAGGCATTTTTACCTCCATGTCGAAGCGCTCTGCGCTGAGACACGCCGGAAGAAATATGCATTTCAAAGTCTTTCATATAAGGACTTTGAAATTGGCGATTTCTCCGATGCGATCTCGCAAGATTTGCGGCGCTTCAACGCAAATCTTGTGAATGAAAAATAATCATTCAATATTATTTATCATTCTTTCTTCTTTCAGATCTGTATGTCTCGCCGATCAGCCCTTAAGCTCAGCGACGGTTTTGCCGCGCCTTGCTGCGACTTCTTCAGGAACCTTCAGCTGGCTGAGACCGTTAATTGTTGCCAGAACGACATTCTGCTTGTTGTTGGAGCCAAGAGACTTTGTACGGATATTCTTGATGCCTGCCAGCTCGCAAACTGTACGTGCAGGGCCGCCTGCGATGATACCGGTACCATCGGGAGACTTCTTAAGCAGAACGGAAGCACTGCCGTACTTACCGATATAATCATGAGAGATACTGCTGACTTCGTCAAGCGCAACACTGACGAGGTTCTTGGATGCATCTTCTCTGCCCTTGCGGATTGCTTCCGGAATTTCAGTAGCCTTGCCAAGACCGCAGCCTACATGGCCGTTTCCGTCACCGACAACTACGAGGGCCGTGAAGCGCATGTTGCGGCCGCCCTTGACGACCTTGGTAACACGCTTGATGGCAACAACCTTATCGGTCAGTTCCATCTGGCTTGTATCGATCATTGTATGTTTCATCACACATTCTCCTCCTTAGAATTCCAGGCCAGCCTTGCGGGCAGCTTCTGCCAGAGCAGCAACCTTACCCATGTAGATGTAACCGCCGCGGTCGAAGACCACTTCTTTGATTCCCTTTTCAGCTGCTCTCTGTGCAATCACTTCGCCAACCTTCTCAGCAGCTGCGATGTCGTCTGTGTGCTCGACAGCATCCTGGATTTCCTTCTCGATCGTGCCTGCAGCCACCAGTGTGGTCTGTGCATCGTCGTCGATGATCTGTGCATAAATATGCTTATTGCTTCTGTATACGGCAAGACGAGGGCACTGAGCAGTACCGCTGATCCTGTTGCGGATTCTGGAATGCTTTTTCTCGCGGATCGCCTTCCTGTTTGCTTTCTTTACCATTATAAATTCCTCCAAATATATGCTCCCGGATGCCTCGGAAAAGCACCGCCGTGCTTAATCAGCGTACACGTCAGTTCCCGTTCATTACGAACTGTTTCCTCTATGCCTTCCGGCAGCCAGATCAGAATTATGGCTGATTCTATCTATTATTTTTTGCCTGTCTTACCAACCTTACGGCGGATATGCTCGTCCGCATACTTGATGCCCTTGCCCTTATAAGGCTCAGGTCTGCGCTTATCTCTGATGTTTGCTGCGAACTGGCCGACGGCTTCTTTATCAATCCCCTTGACGGTGATCACATTGCCCTGGACCTCGGTGGTGACGCCTTCGGGATCTGTCATCTCAACGGGATGGGAATATCCTAAGCTAAGCGTAAGCGTATTACCTGACTTGGCTGCTCTGTAACCAACGCCGTTGACTTCCAGCTTCTTCTCGAAACCGGCAGACACACCGACCACCATGTTGTGGAGCAGGCTTCTGGTCAGTCCATGAAGGGATTTTTCCTTCTTCTGATCATTGGGTCTTTCGATGGTGATCACACCATCATTCTGGGAGATCTTCATCTCGCCAGGAAGGGTTCTTACCAAAGTACCTTTGGGACCCTTAACAGTCACTTTATTATTTTCTGCTACTTCCACAGTGACACCCGCGGGAATAGCGATTGGCATTCTACCGATTCGTGACATGCCCGTACCTCCTGTTGTTATTCTACTCTTATAATGTGATTACAGTTCTTTCCGCATCCGGCCTTACCTGTAATCTCAGTTGATATCATATTGTTTGATGCGGCTGTCCGGCATCAGCCTCCTGGAATATAGCCCGTTCCCCGGGAGCGGGCTTCCATATATTTCATGCCGGATCCAGATCCGCCGGGCGCCGTCCGGCACCCCGCTTGTATATCCGCCTGGCAATGTCTGCTATTCAGACATTCCAGTGCCACATAGTATCCGGTCTTATTCAGCAGGATGCTGAAAAATGATTACCAGATAAATGCAAGAACTTCGCCGCCGACTTCAAGCTCTCTGGCCTTCTTGTCGGTGATCACACCCTGGTTGGTGGAAAGGATGGCAGTGCCGAGTCCGTCAAGAACCTTCGGAACTTCATTCTTCTTCGCATAGACGCGCAGGCCAGGCTTGGAGATTCTCTTAAGGCCGGTGATGATCTTGTCATTCTTGTCTGCGCCATACTTCAGGGTAATGCGGATATCCTGGAAATTGCCGTTGTCGACCATCTCATACTTCCTGATGTAGCCCTCGTCGAGCAGGATGTTTGCGATCGCGATTTTCATCTTGGAAGAAGGGATATCAACTGTATCGTGTTTTGCAGTGTTAGCGTTACGGATTCTTGTAAGCATATCTGCAATAGGATCGCTCATTGTCATTGATTTTGCCTCCTGATTGTGGATTCACCAAATTGAAACTAATTACCAGCTGGCTTTCTTCACGCCCGGGATCTGGCCCTTGTAAGCCAGCTCGCGGAAGCAGATTCTGCAGATACCATACTTTTTAAGAACAGAGTGCGGACGGCCGCAAATTCTGCAGCGGGTATAGGCCCTGGTTGAGAATTTGGGTTTCGCCTGCTGTTTCATCTTCATAGATGTTTTAGCCATTTTTTTTCTCCTGATTCTATGTCCTGCGGAAGCGCCCGGGGGCTCATCCCCTCAGTGCTTCCGGCTATGGGCTATACCTTTATCTTACTGCTCATCCCTGGCAAAAGGCATATTGAAGAGGCGAAGGAGCTCCCTTGCTTCCTCATCGGTATTTGCCGTGGTGGTAAAGATGATGTCCATGCCTCTGACCTTGTCAATCTGATCATACTCGATCTCAGGGAAGATCAGCTGCTCTTTGATACCAAGAGCGTAGTTACCTCTTCCGTCAAAGGAATTGGGGTTAACACCGCGGAAGTCACGGACACGGGGAAGTGCCAGATTGACCAGTCTGTCAAGGAACTCATACATGCGGTCGCCGCGAAGGGTGACTTTGCAGCCGATGGGCATGCCTTCCCTGATCTTAAAGTTCGCGATGGACTTTTTAGCCTTTGTAATAACGGGCTTCTGGCCGGTGATGATAGCCATGTCTCTGGCTGCAGCGTCGAGGATCTTCTCGTTCTCTCTTGCTTCACCGATACCCATGTTGACGACGATCTTGTCCAGCTTCGGAACCTGCATGATGTTCTTGTAGCCGAACTTCTTCATCATCTGCTCGCGGATTTCATCCATATACAGATCTTTGAGTCTACTCAACGTTATATCCTCCTAATATGCTGATTCTATTAGCATAAATTGACAAACGGGATTTATCGATACCCGCCTGTCACATTCGGGCTGTTACTCGACAACCTTACCGGTCTTCTTTGCGACGCGGACCTTGCTCTTGCCCTCACCGCTGAAACCGACTCGTGTAACCTGGCCGTCGACGACCAGCATGACGTTGGAGATATCCATGGCTGCTTCCTGCTGCACGATTCCGCCGTTCTGATTGGTCATGGAAGGCTTGGTATGCTTTGTAACAATATTTGCACCTTCTACGGTGACTCTGCCTTTTTTACGGTCAACGGCGATGACTTTGCCCTCATGGCCTTTGCTCTTGCCGGTCATGACTCTGACAGTATCGCCAACCTTGATTTTGCTCATTGCCATAGCTCTCTCCTCCTTATAATACTTCAGGAGCCAGGGAGAGGATCTTCATGAACTTCTTCTCACGAAGCTCTCTGGCTACAGGTCCGAAGATACGTGTGCCTGTCGGAGTCTGGTCGTCTTTGATGATAACGGCCGCGTTCTCGTCGAAGCGAATGTAAGAGCCATCTTTCCTGCGTGTAGTATTGACTGTACGGACAACAACTGCCTTTACGACATCACCTTTTTTGACAACGCCGCCGGGTGCTGCTTCTTTAACAGTTGCGATGATGACATCGCCGATTCTCGCATATCTTCTTGTGGAGCCGCCGCAGACGCGGATGCAGAGGATTTCCTTTGCACCGGTATTATCAGCGACTCTGAGTCTGCTTTCCTGCTGAATCATATCTATTTTCCTTTCTTTTGGGTCTGGTGACAGGCATTTCGTGCCAGCGCCCTCCGCCCTGAGGTGGGGCGCTGTGCATTGCCTGCGCGGTCCAGAGGAGCAGGACCGGATCTGTGTCCTGCCGTCTGCTCATTCGACCATCCATAAACTCCGATTTTGTAAAGGAAGATAACACATCCGGAATCTGATCCGTTCGATTACCTTGCCTTCTCGATGACGTTGACAACTCTCCACCTCTTGGTCTTGGAGAGAGGTCTTGTCTCCATAACACGAACTGTATCGCCGATGCCGCACTCGTTCTGCTCATCATGCGCTTTCAGCTTATATGTCTTCTTAACGATCTTTCCGATCAGCGGATGCTTGACGTGATCCTCGATTGCAACGACGACAGTCTTGTCCATCTTGTCGCTGACAACCTTGCCGATACGGACTTTTCTAAGATTTCTTTCCACGGTCATTCTCCTTTATTCTCAGAATTCCAATCCGTCGTTTCACTGCTCCTGTGCACTGATCATGGTTTTGATCCTGGCGATGTTTCTGCGGACTTCCCTGATCCTTGCCGTATTCGTCAGCTGGTTCGTGGCATTCTGGAATCTCAGATTGAAGAGCTCCTTCTTTGCGGAAACAAGTTCCTGATTCAGCTCTTCGACGTTTTTATTTCTAAGGTCCTCAACGTACGCTTTACTCTTCATTTATACTGCACCACCTTCCAATTGCTCTTTGGAGACGATCTTGCATTTGCAGGGAAGCTTGTTCGCTGCAAGGCGGAGCGCCTCTTTCGCTGTCTCTTCAGGAACGCCAGCGATCTCGAACATGACGCGGCCGGGTTTGACAACAGCTACCCAGTACTCAACTGCGCCCTTACCGGAACCCATACGGACTTCGGCAGGCTTCTTGGTAACGGGCTTGTCGGGGAAGATCTTGATCCAGATCTTACCGCCACGGCGGACGTAACGGGTCATAGCGACACGAGCTGCCTCGATCTGATTGGAGCGGATCCAGACGGGCTCTGTGCATACGAGACCAAATTCGCCGTAAGAAATCTTAGTTCCTCTGGTGGGTGTGCCCGCCATGCTGCCACGGAACTGTTTACGATATTTCACTCTCTTGGGCATTAACATCAGCGATCACTCCCTTCTGCTTTATTTGCATTCTTTGCGGGAAGGACCTCACCCTTGTAGATCCAAACCTTTACGCCAACTTTGCCGTAGGTGGTATTTGCTTCCGCAAAGCCATAGTCGATGTCTGCGCGCAGTGTCTGCAGCGGAATGGTTCCTTCGGAGTAGGTCTCTGTACGTGCGATATCAGCACCGCCCAGACGGCCGCCGCAGGAAGCCTTGATGCCGAGAGCGCCGGCCTTCATGGTTCTGCCCATGCAGGACTTCATGGCTCTTCTGAAGGACACACGGCCTTCAAGCTGCTGCGCAATGTTCTCTGCGACCAGCTGTGCATCCCTGTCGGGGCGCTTGATTTCCTTGATGTCAAGGAGAATCTTCTTGCCGGTCATCTTCTGAAGCTGTTTTCTGGTATTTTCGATCTCAGCGCCGCCCTTGCCGATTACTACGCCGGGCTTCTGTGCATAGACGATCACCTTAACGCGGTCGGAAGCACGCTCGACTTCGACCTTGGAGATGCCTGCGCTGTAGAGCTTTTTCTTCAGAAACTTTCTGATATTGTAATCTTCAACGAGAAGGTCCGCGAAATCGCCTTCAGCATACCATCTGGAATCCCAGTCTTTGATAATGCCTACACGCAGACCATGAGGATTAACTTTCTGTCCCATTTTGGCTCCTTTCTATTTCCGCTTACTCTTCTGTCTTCTTCTCATCGAGAACGATCTTGAGATTGCTCATTCTCTTGAGAATCCTGTACGCTCTGCCCTGTGCCCTGGGTCTGATTCTCTTCATTGTAGGGCCGTCGAAAGCGTAGCACTCTGCGACATACAGGTTGGCGGCGTTCATGCCGAGGTTGTTCTCAGCATTTGCCACTGCGGAGTTGAGGAGCTTCAGGATCACTTCTGAAGCATACCTGTTGTTGTATGAAAGAATACCGATTGCTGTCTCAACATCTTTGCCGCGGATCGCATCCATAACAAAGCATGCTTTCTGAGTGGGTATTCTGGCGTAAGAAAGCTTTGCCGAAGGTCTTGTGTCCTTCTGGGCATTCCTTTCTCTCTTAATCTGGGTTCTATGTCCGTTTGCCATAGTTCCGCTCCTTTCAAATCAAACTCCGTCAGGCGGTTCAGCCTACGGAAGACTTTCTGTCGCTCTTGTTGTTGCCCTGGTGGCCTCTGTAGGTTCTTGTCAGAACGAACTCACCGAGCTTATGTCCGACCATATCCTCAGTCACGTACACCGGCACGTGCTTGCGGCCGTCATGAACGGCGATCGTGTGTCCAACGAACGACGGGAAAATCGTCGAGCGGCGAGACCAGGTCTTGATGACCTGCTTGCTGCCGGAAGCGTTCATCTCGTCAATCTTCTTTAAAAGGCTTTTATCCGCAAACGGTCCTTTTTTCAATGATCTTGCCATGGTAATCTCCTTATTTGTCATCAGCAGCATTCTGCTCCTGCAGTATGCGTGCTGTGCAGTCCTTATTAATTATTTCTTACCGCCGCGTCTTCTTACGATCAGCTTATCAGAAGCTTTCTTGCGACGAGTCTTGTAACCAAGAGCGGGCTTGCCCCAAGGGGTGCTCGGTCCGGGACGACCGATCGGAGCCTTGCCCTCACCACCACCATGAGGGTGATCGTTGGGGTTCATGACGGAACCGCGGACTGTAGGACGGATGCCCATGTGGCGCTTCCGGCCGGCTTTACCATAGTTGATCAGGTTGTGGTCGATGTTGCCGAGGACGCCGATTGTGGCGCGGCATTCCATCGGAACCATTCTCATCTCGCCCGAAGGGAGACGAAGTGTTGCATATTTGCCTTCCTTAGCCATCAGCTGTGCGCTTGTACCGGCGCTGCGGACCATCTGGCCGCCCTTGCCGGGCTTAAGCTCAACGTTGTGTACCTGGGTACCAACGGGGATGACAGACAGAGGCAGGCAGTTGCCGACTCTGATTTCGGCTTCGGGGCCGTTCATGACGGTCATGCCGTCTGTCAGGCCCTGGGGAGCCAGGATATAGGACTTCTCGCCGTCCGCATAGCAGATCAGAGCGATGTTTGCAGTTCTGTTGGGATCGTACTCAATTCCGATGACCTTTGCAGGGATGCCGTCCTTGATTCTTCTGAAATCGACCAGTCTGTATTTTCTTCTGTTGCCGCCGCCGTGATGTCTGACAGTGATGCGACCCTGGTTGTTACGTCCAGCGTTCTTCTTGAGGGACTCGGTCAGGGATTTCTCGGGAGTTGTCTTTGTGATCTCGGAGAAATCGGAACCTGTCATGTTACGTCTTGACGGGGTATAAGCGGTATACTTTTTAATTCCCATGATTGGTTCTCCTATTAATCTTTAAGATTCGCACCGCGTTTAAGTCCGATGCTTTAGCAGCGGGATCAAAGTCCTGTGAAGACCTCGATGTCCTTGCTGTCTTCGGTGAGCTTTACAATGGCTTTCTTGGTCTTTGCTGTGAGACCATAAACCATACCCCTTCTCTTTCTCTTGCCGTCTGCGTTGAGGGTATTGACCTTCTCGACCTTTGTGCCTTCGAACAGTCTCTCAACAGCGGTCTTGATCTGATACTTGTTAGCATCGGGATGTACCAGGAAGGTATATTTCTTCTCGGCCATCAGCTCCATGCTCTTCTCCGTGATAACGGGCTTTAACAGAATGTCGTAATATTCGAGCGTTGCCATTATGCGTACACCTCCTCGATCTTCGCGACAGCATCCTTGGTGATGACCAGTGTCTGTGCATTCATGACATCGTAAACGTTCATCTCGGATGTCTGGGTTGTCTTTGTATCAGGCAGGTTCCTTGCGGAAAGGATCACGTTCTGATCCATATCGCCGAGAACGAAAAGTGCCTTGTTGCTGATCTTCAGATTCTCAAGAACCTTTGCGAAAGCTTTGGTCTTGATCTCGTCGAACTTCAGCTCGTCGAGGACGATCAGCTTGCCTTCCTGAAGGCGGTCCGTCAGAGCGGACTTGAGAGCAGCTCTCTTTTCCTTCTTGTTCATCTTAAAGGAATAGTCGCGGGGAACGGGTGCGAATACAACGCCGCCGCCCTTCCACTGAGGAGCTCTGGTTGAACCCTGGCGCGCATGGCCGGTACCCTTCTGTCTCCAGGGCTTTCTGCCTCCTCCGGAAACCTCACCGCGGGTCTTGGCTTTCTGTGTACCCTGGCGCTTGTTTGCCAGCTGCTGTACTACTGCCATGTGGATCAGGTTCTCATTTACTTCAACGCCGAAAATCGCGTCGTTGAGGTCGATTGTGCCGACCTCCTGTCCTTCCATATTAAATACAGATACGTTCGCCATCTGTGTTCCTCCTTTCTATCGACCCAGCCACTTAAGCTTCAGCCTTTGTGGTCTCTTTGATGGTCACAAGGCCCTTCTTGGGTCCGGGAATCGCGCCCTTGACAAGGAGCAGATTCTTCTCGGCATCCACGCGGACGATCTCAAGATTTCTGACCGTAACCTGCACGGAACCCATGTGTCCGGGCATTCCCTTACCCTTGAAAACTCTGCTGGGATCGGAACTGGAACCGTTGGAACCCTGATGACGATGGAACTTGGAGCCGTGTCCCATAGGGCCTCTGTGCTGGCCGTGACGCTTGATGGCGCCCTGGAAGCCTTTACCCTTGGTAACAGCAGTAGCATCGATCTTGTCGCCTTCTGCGAAGATGTCAGCCTTGATCTCATCGCCAAGCTTGTATTCGGAAGCATTCTCGAAGAGGAACTCACGGACATGCTTCTTCACGGAAACACCGGCCTTGTCGAAGTGGCCCTTCATCGCCTTGCCTACGCCGTGGCGGTGAGCGACTTCCTTCTTGCCGTTCTTGTCAACTGTGGTGATGCGCTCTTTAGCATCGCCGTAGCCGACCTGAACTGCCTCATAGCCGTCATTCTCGATTGTCTTGATCTGTGTGACTACGCAGGGGCCAGCCTCAAGGACTGTTACAGGAATCAGAGTACCGTCTTCCTGGAAGACCTGGGTCATACCGATCTTGGTTGCCATAATAGCTTTCTTCATGTTTACCTCTTTTCTGCCGCTCTCTGCGGCGAAATGATCTACAGCGGACATCGGCGCGTCCTTTTTTTCACATCGCGCACTGGCATCGGGCACTTTGTTTCTTTATATAATAGGAAGTCTCCTGTGCATTCCTTCCCGTTTCATGCGTTTTTTTACGGGCTGGCCGTTTGGATTTGCTTCCTGTTTGCCTCAGGCGGTCTGCTGTCTGGCTGCCGAGGGGACGGGCGGCTCCCGGACCGGACTTTCGTCCTCGGGGATGTCATACTAGTAGAGGCTGCGTTACACCGGACCGACTGGCCATTAAACTTCGGACCGGCAGCGTATCACTAACTGCACACGGAGAGTGCAGCAGTATGCTGTTTCTCACACAATTATTTGGTCTTCATCTTAATGTCGATGTAGACACCTGCGGGCATCTCCAGTCTCTGGAGTGCGTCGACAGTCTTCTGTGTGGGTGTGATGATGTCGATCAGGCGCTTGTGTGTGCGCTGCTCGAACTGCTCGCGAGAATCTTTATACTTATGAACAGCACGAAGGATCGTAACAACTTCCTTCTTGGTGGGAAGCGGAACGGGACCGCTCACCTGTGAGCCGTTCTTCTTGACTGTTTCGATGATCTTCTTCGCGGATGCGTCCACGAGCTCATGATCATATGCCTTTAATGTGATTCTCATAACCTGATTTGCCATAAAAAAAGTCGCCTCCTTTTCGCACTTTTTGGTAAGTACGACAAGCGGTGACTGTACACTATCCCGTGTGTTGGCCGCTCTGCAGACATTCATTGGTACAGTGACTTGTCGTCAGATTTGCGAGTTCTCTCCAAATGGCTCCTGAAGAGTACTCCAGACATTCGCTCCACGGAAAACCTGCCGGATCGCCGGCAGCAACCTCACGCTTCACAGCTATCAATGTCACAGCGATAATGATAATATCACGAGTCCCCGACTTGCGCAAGCGGTTTTTTTTGCAAAAATCGATATTTTTAAAAATAATTGTACTTCTGTCTGAACAATCCGCTTTTTGACAGTCAAGGCTCTCTCTGTCCGTTTTCCCGCCCTGCTTCTGTCTGAGATAAACGAACCGGAACGATCCAGGATCGTTCCGGTCCGTATTAGTTACTGTAATGACACTGTCTTACATTCATGATCCGAAGATGATAAGTCTTTTATGCAGCACCTTCTTATGCCTGCTTTTTGCTGACTTCGTCAAACTTCTTGGTGATCACGGCTGAAGGCTCCTTGGTTGCAAGGCTGACCACGATATCCGCGATCAGGGCAATGATAAAGGCAGGGAGCAGTTCGTAGATTGCGAACACGCCGCCGAGACGGGCAATGCCGAACTTCCACAAGAAGATCATGACGCCGCCGCAGATCAGGCCTGCCATAGCTCCCCTGCGGTTGGATCTGCGCCAGAAGAGGGCCAGCAGCATGGTGGGACCGAAGGTTGCGCCGAAGCCCGCCCATGCAAAGGAGACTACACGGAAAACGGAACTGTTGGGATTCCATGCAAGAATGATAGCGACAGCTGCAATAGCGATAACAGTGGCGCGGGCTGCGACCATCTTGCCCTGCTGGGAGAGCTTAACACGTCCGAATCCCTGCATGAGGTCCTCGGAGACACTCGATGCGGCTGCAAGGAGCTGGGAATCTGCGGAAGACATAGTCGCTGCCAGGATACCTGCCAGGATAACACCGGCCGCCAGGGCGAAGATCACGCCGTGCTGGCTCATGAGGTTTGCCAGCTGGATGATGATCGTCTCGGACTCCGCGTCTCTTCCGTTCAGCATGGGAATATGTCCGGCCTTGGATACGCTGTAACCGATGATACCGATGAAAATGGCGATGCACATGGAGATTGCCGCCCAGGCGGAGGCAATTCTCCTGGAAATAACCAGTTCTTTCTCATTGCGGATCGCCATGAAGCGGAGCAGGATGTGGGGCATTCCGAAATAGCCAAGGCCCCAGGCCAGTGTGGAAACTATGCTGAGGAAGCCAAAACTCGACGCGGAATTGGATGCCGCATCATATCCCTGGGTAATGTTGAGATATCCGGGGAGTTCCCTTGCGTTCTGAGCGACTACGTCAATGCCGCCCGCCTTGTCAATACCGAAGAAAACGATGATGATCAGGGCGATGGTCATGAAGATACTCTGGACCAGGTCGGTCGTGGAAACGGCAAGAAATCCGCCCATAGTGGTGTAGGCCACAATGATGACCGCGCCGATGATCATGGCCAGGTGATACTCGATGCCAAAGAGGCTGTTGAACAGGGTACCGACTGCCTTGAATCCGGATGCCGTGTAAGGCACGAAGAAAATGATAATGATCAGTGCAGCGATCAGGGAAAGGGTATTCTCGCGGTCGTTATAACGGCGGGAATAGAAATCCGGGATCGTAAAGGCGCCGAGTTTTTCGGAATAACGGCGAAGACGTCTTGCGACAAACAAAAAGTTCAGGTAGGTACCGACCGCCAGACCGATCGCTGTCCAGCCGACTTGCGCCACACCGGCGAAATAGGCAAGTCCGGGAAGACCCATCAGCAGATAGGCGCTCATATCGGAAGCCTCGGCACTCATGGCCGTGACCAGAGGTCCCAGTGACCTGCCGCCGATATAGAATCCGTCTGATGTGTCCGCAGCGCCCTGGCGGTTGAAAATAACACCGATCAGCAGCATTCCGAACAGATATGCCACAATTGTGACAACAATGATTATCTGTGCACTTGTCATAACTATTTCCTCCTTTATGTTTCGCCGCAGTGATACAGGCAGGTCAAAGATGCTGTAAACTGCACTTTGATGCTTTATCACTGCAACGCAGATAACATGTCGATTTTACCACAGGAGCGTTTTGAAATAAAGTTAATTATTTACATTTTTGGTTTCAGATTATAGACTGGTGATACAAGCCACACCCGCTTACACAGAAACTGCCCGCGCAGGCAATACTTTTCAACGCGGGCAGCCGGTTCAGATCTGTCAATATTTAGATCTGTCATTATATATAGAAAGGAAAGGTCACTTTCAATGTGGATTGCCGATCAATGGAAAGACTATGAAGTCCTTGATACATCAAAAGGAGAAAAGCTGGAACGATGGGGCCAATACCGTCTGATCCGTCCGGATCCCCAGGTAATCTGGGATACACCCAGGAACAGAGCCTGGCGCCGTCCCAATGCGCACTACCACCGGAGCAAAAAGGGCGGCGGAGAGTGGGAGTTTTTTGATCTTCCGGATGACTGGTGCATCCACTACAAAGACCTGACCTTCCGTCTGAAACCCTTCAGCTTTAAACATACCGGCCTCTTTCCGGAACAGGCCGTAAACTGGGACTGGTTTTCGGAGCTGATCCGCCGGCGTGTCTCCGCCGGACAGAAAGTCCGCGTGCTAAATCTCTTCGCCTATACCGGCGGCGCCACTGCGGCTGCCGCGGCAGCAGGTGCCGAAGTCACCCATGTGGATGCCTCCAAGGGAATGGTCGGATGGGCCAAAGAGAACGCCCAGCTTTCCGGTCTGGGTGACGCTCATATCCGGTGGCTGGTAGATGACTGCGGCAAATTTGTCGAGCGTGAGATCCGCAGAGGAAATCACTACGACGCGATCATTATGGATCCTCCTTCCTACGGGAGAGGCCCCAAAGGCGAGATCTGGAAGATTGAAGAAAGCATCTTTCCCTTCCTGCAGCGATGCGCGCTTCTTTTATCGGATTCACCGCTCTTTGTCCTGCTCAATTCCTATACTACCGGCCTGCAGCCCGCTGTTCTGAGCTATATGCTGCACACGGTTCTGGACCCCAGATACCCCGGAACTGTCGACGCCGGAGAAGTCGGCCTTCCCGTGTCCTCCAACGGACTGGTACTGCCCTGCGGCGCAGCCGGAAGGTGGATCCATGTCCCCC
The DNA here is from genome assembly GCA_900321785.1 of uncultured Lachnospiraceae bacterium. Lineage (GTDB taxonomy): Bacteria > Bacillota > Clostridia > Lachnospirales > Lachnospiraceae > CAG-791. The sequence goes on from ONXK01000003.1 coordinate 33,928, forward strand.
GGTAAATCAGGAAGGGGCCGGGATATTTACCTCCACTCTGACATCACTCTGTCGCCTTCCTCATTGAGCTCGATACGGTCGCGGATCTGCAGCATACGGCGGTCCAGCTGGTTGATCAGGTCCGCGCTGTAATGCAGCTCTTCAACAATGGATTCGGCGTTCCTGATCTCCCTCTTATACTTCATCTTGTGTTCAACACTTGCCCAGAAGTCCATGGCGATCGTGCGGAACTGCAGCTCGACCTTCATGTACTTTTTTTCCTGCATGAGATAAATCGGTACTTCCAGGATCAGGTGAAGACTTCTGTATCCATTCGGCTTGGGATGCGCGATGTAGTCCTTTTCCTGAATGATACGGACATCATCCTGTGCGGCAAGGCTGTCCCGAATGCTGTAAATATCATCAATGAAAGAGCAGATGACCCGGAGTCCTGCCACATCCGTCAGATACTTTTCTATATTAACAACAGAAAAAGGAATCCTGCGGTGCTTGAGTTTCTCATAGATGCTCACGGGTTTTTTCAGACGGCTCTTGATCGACTCGAAAGGATTTCGGTTCTTTTTGAGACCCACCTCCCTGTTAAGGACTTCCAGCTTGGTCCGCACCTCCGCAAGGGCACAGTCATAGTACATCATAAGGATTTCAAAATCCTCAAGCTGGCCTGTGAGCTGCAGGACACGGTCAATGTCCTCCTGCGAGATGTGCTTCATTTCCAGATGACGGATTCTGACACGCTCTGTTCCCGGATAATCAAAAGGGTTGATCTCTTCCGCAAATCCTTCTCCGCGTCCTGTACCTGCTGTGGTTTTTTCCTCCGATGAACCTGATGCCCCGCCTGTCTGCTGCAGAACATTCGATCCCGATACATCGGATACTTCCTTTGCGGATGAAAGCACTGCAGTATCCTGCAGTTTGCTCTCCTGCTCCCCGGGCATCTGCCCGTTTTGCCCGCGAAGTTCTTTTTCCTCCGCACGCTGATCAGACTGCCCTGTATTCTCCGGAACTTCAGCTGATTGAACGGCTTTGTTCTCCATATTCCCTCCTACTCCACATTAAATATGCTGTATCGGAAACCTGTCTGTTCAGGAACAGGTCCGCTTTTTGTGGTCATTAAAGCACTTCCACCCATGCGGTGTCATCCCATTTTGTCCGCATCGTATACGATCCATTACTGCTGCAAAGTGCGCAGAAGCGTACGGTCTGTCATATATTCATTTGCCCCGTAAAGATAAAGCACCTTCGTCACATTATACTTTTTAACAAGTTTTTCGACAGTCACCGGCGTCTTTGACGGATGGACAAACACAATATTTTCAAATGAAGAGACAAAGAGCGGGACGATGCTGTCCGCGGTCCGGTCTCCGATCACGAGAAGCGTCTCTGCATTGATCCTGGTCGTATGAATCTCTGTAAGTGCCTTTTCTCCTCCGAAAAAGACATTATAAGCCGCTGTGCTCTGTGCGGCATCTGCATCATACAATGACCCGCTCCACTTTTTGCTCCGGCCGTCTACGCGATAATAGCAGGCTTCATTTTCAGGAACATAGATCTCCAGCCTTTCGCCTGAAGACTCAAAATAGTGCAGGGACGGTATTCTGTCCATTGCAAATCTTCCCGAAAAACTGTTTGACAAAAGATAACACTGGTCTTTTCCTTCAGGGATCTCCTCTCCCATTGCTTCAATTCCGGCTCTTGCCGCGTAACGGCTTCCCCAGCCGGTCAGATATCGGTCGGAAGCATAATATAGTTTTTCTCCGGAGTGATCGGAAAACAGCTGCACAAGGTCGATCCATTGGACACTTCCGGGAAGCCGGCTTTGAATATTGGCCAGGTCTGCTTTCTGATCGCGAATCTCTGCGCTTTCCGGAAGATAATCCGGCAGAATGCAGGCCGCTGTCGGGACCAGCATCACATATTGCTGCAGATTCGGATAGGTCTGCGACAAAGCCTCCATGCTGCCGGCAGCCATAGTGATCTTCTCGTCATCGGGTTCCCGGGGCTCTTCTAACATCCCTCCGTATTCACAGCGGTAAATCCCGTGACGGAATGTGCGGCTGATGTCCTTATACATCAGTCCCATCCCTGAAGCGATCATCAGGATACACAAAAGAAAGATGGGCAGACCGCTGCCGGCACGGGTCCCTCCCGCCGGTTTGGATTTTTCTGCATCATCTGTCTCTGCATATGTCGATGTCCGCTTCACGGAATCCGCCTTATCCATGTCCGTCCGCCTCTTCTGTTTCTTTTCCCATGCGCCCGCGGAGACCGGCTCCTCCTGCGCAGCATGTTTTTCAAATGCCATGTTGAAAATATCCTAACGTAACCCATCAACTACTGTCGTCTCACCCGCCTGAGACACAGATGTTATATTCCGCACTTATTCTCAAAACGTGAGATGGCCGTTTTCATAATCATATACGCCCAACAGCTGATTTTCGCCCCAGTATTGGTAGAATTCCGACTGCATATGAACCCCGTCCGCAGCATACAGGTCCGGGTGTTCCTCAAGGATGCTGCTATTGTCAATGAAGGGGATCCCCTCTTCTTCACACATCTGGCGCACAGCCTCGCTGTAGTCCGGAATACCCTGCCAGATCGTATATGTCTGCGCCGCATCCTCTCTTGCAGGGATGATGGAGTTGACATAGATCTGGGCATCCGGCACTGCCTTCTGCAGATCATGGAGTTTGTCCGCAAAAGCAGCCGCATACTCCTCTTTTGTAGGCCAGTAGCCTATCCCTATATCATTGATTCCATAGCTGATAAAAATATATTTGGGCGACAACTCCCTGATTGTATCCATGTTATCGGAAATGGAATTGATCGTATCACCCGCTTCCGCCAGAACCCGTTCTGAAGGCAGGTATCCAAACACATCATAGCCGACTACACGGGAGTCTCCCAGAAAAACATAGTCTTCAAAAGAATCCCACAGCTTATCATCCTTGAGTGTGTTGCGGTAAGCCTCTCTTTTTCTGCTATATTCCTCGCGCGCGATTTCCTTTTCACGTTCCTTCCGCGCTTCCGCAATCATATATTCCATTTCGACAGGGGTACGCTCCTCCAGAGAAAGCAGATAGGCCCGCCCCTTCTCAAGTTCTGTCGCCAGATGATCATAGGCAGAGTCTTCTTCGGCAGCTGCCGCAGTGGCATCCTGTCCGCCGGCGGCATCCGGTGCAGAAGTACTCTGGCCGGCATCTTCGGTTGCGGCAGCCATTGTTTCAACAGTTCCCGCCGCCATTCGTGCACCTGCGGCGGCAGCAGCCAGTAGGAATATCAAAATGAACAGACGGATCGCGCCGCCTTTCCCTTTTCGTTTTTTCATCGTGCTCCAGAATCAATGTGATGATGCAGGTACCGGCCGCTCAGCCCTTCGGCTGTTTATGCAGCTTGACGAGACTCAGAGCCACCGCATACCTCAACATCATGTGATATCAATGTGATAAGCAGAACCTGATAAAAAAATCAGGCTGTTCGAAAAAAACCCCGCCGCTATCACGCGGCGGGGCCTTTAGATCTTAATTACAACTGCCGGTCATGCCGACAGCCTATCATCCTGTGGATGACCGTATAATCTGTCCTTATTACTATTCAGATTAGTCAAGAACGGAAGCAACACGGCCGGAACCGACAGTACGGCCACCTTCACGGATAGCGAAAGTAAGACCCTGCTCCATAGCGATGGGGTGGATGAGCTCGATGGTCATCTCAACGTGATCGCCAGGCATGCACATCTCAGTGCCTTCGGGCAGAGAGATAACGCCGGTAACGTCAGTTGTTCTGAAATAGAACTGAGGACGATAGTTGTTGAAGAAAGGAGTATGACGGCCGCCTTCATCCTTGGTCAGGACGTAAACCTGAGCGGTGAAGTTCTTGTGGCAGGTAACAGTGCCGGGCTTTGCGATAACCTGGCCGCGCTCGATGGCGGTTCTCTCAATACCACGAAGAAGAAGACCTACGTTGTCGCCAGCCTCTGCATAATCCAGAGTCTTGCGGAACATCTCGATACCGGTAACGACGGACTTCTGAACCTCTTCCTTGATACCAAGGATCTCGACGGGCTCCATGCTCTTCAGCTGGCCACGCTCGACACGGCCGGTAGCAACGGTACCACGACCGGAGATTGTGAAGACGTCCTCGATGGGCATAAGGAAAGGCTTGTCATTCTCACGCTGAGGGTTGGGGATGTACTCATCAACAGCATCCATGAGTTCCATGATGTTGTCAGCCCACTTCTCTTCGTCATCAACCATGTCGCACTTGTTCATGAATACTACGATATAAGGAACACCGACCTGACGTGCAAGCAGAACGTGCTCACGAGTCTGAGCCATAACACCGTCAGTAGCAGCAACTACGAGGATGGAACCATCCATCTGAGCAGCACCAGTGATCATGTTCTTGACATAGTCAGCATGTCCGGGGCAGTCGACGTGTGCATAGTGTCTCTTTGCAGTCTCATACTCGACGTGCGCAGAGTTGATGGTGATACCACGCTCTTTCTCTTCGGGAGCCTTGTCGATCTGATCGAAAGCAACAGCCTGGCCGCCCTGGCGGACAGCGAGAACGCTGGTGATTGCAGCGGTCAGAGTGGTTTTGCCGTGGTCAACGTGGCCGATGGTGCCGATGTTGCAGTGCGGTTTTGTTCTGTCAAAATGCCACACAATTATAATAAACAACGTGTGAGATTTCAATAAGGATTTTCAGTATTTAACTGTGGTTTTACTTAATATTCAGGACTTTTTCCGCGACATTCTTCGGAACGGGCTCATATCTGTCAAAGAACATGGAATAATTGCCGCGTCCCTGTGTCTTGGAACGAAGATCTGTCGCATAACCGAACATCTCGGAGAGCGGGACAAATCCTGTGACCTTGCGACCGCCGCCGATATCGTCCATTCCGCTGACGCGTCCGCGTCTGGAATTAATATCGCCGATAACGTCGCCCATGTACTCTTCCGGCATGGTGACTTCGACACGCATGATCGGCTCAAGCAGAACGGGATCCGCTTTCTTCATAGCTTCCTTGAAGCACAGGGAACCTGCGATATGGAAAGCCATTTCAGAGGAGTCGACTTCATGGTAGGAGCCGTCATAGACAGTCGCATGAATACCGACCACCGGGAATCCGCCGAGAGAGCCGGCGCGCATGGCCTCTTCGATGCCTGCGCCGATCGGAGGAATATATTCCTTGGGAATATTGCCGCCTACGACTTCGGAATCGAACTTGTACAGTTCTTCACCGTTGGCATCCATGGGCTCGAAGCGAACCTTGCAGTGTCCGTACTGACCGCGTCCGCCGGACTGCTTCGCGTACTTGTAATCCTGATCGACGCTCTTTGTGAAGGTCTCTTTATAAGCAACCTGAGGAGCGCCTACATTTGCCTCAACTCTGAACTCACGCAGAAGTCTGTCGACGATGATCTCCAGATGAAGCTCGCCCATGCCCGCAATAATGGTCTGACCGGTTTCCTTGTTGGTGTGCTGCCTGAAAGTAGGATCTTCTTCGGCGAGCTTTGCCAGTGCCTCGGCCATCTTGCCCTGACCTGCTTTAGTCCTGGGCTCGATTGCCAGCTCAATAACGGGTTCCGGGAATTCCATGGACTCGAGGATAACCGGATGTTTTTCATCGCAGATCGTATCACCTGTAGTAGTGAACTTCAGGCCTACAGCTGCGGCGATATCACCGGAGAAAACCTCATCCAGCTCTGTACGCTTGTTGGCGTGCATCTGAAGGATTCGTCCCAGACGTTCTTTTTTATCCTTGGTAGCATTCAGGCAGTAAGAACCTGCTTTGGCCACGCCTGAATATACGCGGAAGAATGCGAGTTTACCGACGAAGGGATCTGTCATGATCTTGAACGCCAGAGCTGCAAAAGGCTCCTCGTCGGACGAGTGGCGCTCAACCTCATTGCCCTGCAGATCAACGCCCTTGATGGACGGGATATCTGTAGGGGCAGGCATGTACTCAACGACTGCGTCGATCAGCTTCTGTACACCTTTGTTTCTATAGGCACTGCCGCAGCAGACCGGAACAGCTGTACATTCACAGGTGGCTTTGCGAAGAACCTTCTTGAGCTGTTCGGTTGTGGGCTCTTCGCCCTCAAGGAACATTTCTGTCAGGTCATCATCCAGCTCACAGATCTTTTCGATCAGCTCGCTTCTGTAGAGCTCTGCGTCGTCTTTCATGTCGTCAGGGATCTCGATGATAGAAATGTCATCGCCCTTGTCGTCATTGTAAATATACGCTTCCATCTCAAAGAGGTCAATGATACCCTTGAAGGTATCTTCCGCCCCGATCGGGATCTGGATCATGATCGCGTTTTTGCCAAGTCTGTTGCGGATCTGGTCAACGCTGCCGAAATAATCGGCTCCGATCACATCCATCTTATTGATGAAAGCCATACGCGGAACATTATAGGTATCCGCCTGGCGCCACACATTTTCGGACTGGGGCTCAACACCGCCCTTGGCACTGAAAACGCCGACTGCTCCGTCCAGAACACGCAGTGAACGTTCGACCTCAACTGTAAAGTCTACGTGTCCGGGAGTATCAATGATATTGATCCTGCACTCTTTTTCTCCGGGCTTGACTTTCATGTGGTCGTGCAGCGTCCAGTGACAGGTCGTTGCAGCTGATGTGATCGTAATACCGCGCTCCTGTTCCTGGTCCATCCAGTCCATGGTTGCGGTACCTTCATGTGTTTCGCCAATCTTATAATTTACACCGGTATAATACAGAATACGCTCTGTAAGCGTAGTCTTGCCCGCGTCGATATGGGCCATAATACCGATATTCCTGGTTCTTTCCAGGGGGTATTCTCTAACTGACACTTATTTTCCTCCTGCGGAGCTGTTTACAACAAATCCCGCTTTTCTCAAAATTCAATCTACTCTTCCCGGCCTCTTCCAAAAGCGAAATCCATCGTACTTCAAAACTGCGCTCCCGCGCAGCCGCTTTTAACAGGCTCCTTTCTTTGCAGATCATGATCATGCTGCAGTCTTAGTGTCTTCAGACCGCAAATCAGAATCTGTAATGGGAGAATGCTCTGTTGGCATCTGCCATCTTGTGCATATCTTCTTTTCTCTTTACAGATGCGCCAGTATTGTTGTACGCATCCAGAAGCTCGCCGGCGAGCTTGTCTTCCATCTTCTTCTCGCCTCTTTTGCGGGAGAACATGGTGATCCAGCGCAGTGCAAGCGCCTGACGTCTGTCGGGGCGAACCTCGATCGGTACCTGATAAGTGGCACCGCCGATACGTCTTGCCTTGACTTCGAGAACGGGCATGATATTGTTCATAGCGGTCTCAAAGACTTCAACGGCGGGCTTACCGGTCTTTTCTTCCATCTTGGCAAATGCCCCGTACACGATCTTCTGTGCGACACCCTTTTTGCCGTCCAGCATAATGCTGTTGATCAGCTTGGTGACCACTTTATTGTTGTACAAGGGATCAGCCAGTACATCTCTTTTCTGAACATGTCCTTTACGCGGCACGTTACTTCCCTCCTTATCAATGTTGATAAATCACAGGTACTCACTAATACGGATATTCGTGTTCGTGCTGTATCTTCTATTACTATACGATTCTTATATGGTTCTGCTCTTCTCTGTTACCGAGACCTGTCAAAAACATATGCGGAATGCCTCGGAGAGGATTCCGCTGCTGCGGCATTTGTACCGCAGCGCATCTATACGGTTATAGAACTCCAACACTTACGGGTTCGTGATTAGTTGTTGTCCGCTGTACTCATGAAGCCAGCGGAAAAGTACCTCACTTCTTAGCAGCTTTGGGCCTCTTGGCGCCATACTTGGAACGAGCCTGCTTGCGGTTTGCAACGCCTGCTGTATCCAGAGTGCCGCGGATGATGTGATATCTGGTACCGGGCAGATCTTTAACTCTTCCGCCTCTGATCAGAACAACACTGTGCTCCTGCAGATTGTGCCCTTCGCCGGGGATGTAGGATGTAACTTCGATTCCATTGGAAAGACGAACTCTGGCGATCTTACGAAGCGCAGAATTAGGCTTCTTGGGAGTTGCCGTCTTGACTGCTGTGCAGACACCGCGCTTCTGCGGAGCACTGACAGCGATGGAACGCTTGCGCAGGGAGTTGAAGCCTCTCTGCAGTGCCGGCGCTGTGGACTTCTTGACAGATGTCTCACGACCCTTTCTAACGAGCTGGTTAAATGTTGGCATTCTATTTCACCTCCTTGTAAGATTTTGTGCTGCACAGGGTTATGCAGCTGTTTTCCTCCATTGCTGTTTCTCCGGCACAAACCGGGCAGGTTCTCTTTCCCGGTTTCCGCAGAAAAAAAAGCAAATGGAAAAGGTGTGGCCGGAGCCACACCCATGAATTATACGCAAGTGCCATATGCTTGTCAATAAATATTTTTTAATAATACCTTTTTTCAGGCTTTGTTTTTTTGAAACTGTTCACGCCCCTTTTGAGGGCGTGAACAGCGACACATCTTATTGGCATCTGTCTTTACATTTGCGCTGCCGGATATTGACTGGTGAATTCCGGAACAGAACTTACTCTTCCGTAATGATGAGCTCGTCCTCAGAGTCGTCTTCCGACTCGGCCTCGCGCTCAACATTCTCACTCTCTTCTTCGGCCATCTCTTCTTCCATTTCCTCGAGGTCTTCCGCTTCAGGTCCCTGAAGATCGTCCAGGTCCTGATCCTTGTCCTCATCCTCATAATCGGAAACGTTGTTCACGGAATCCTGCAGGCTTTCCGGATCTTCGGGCTCGTCCTGTGCTCCTATAAACTGGTTTTCCTGCGGAGCGTGCATAGCCATCATGTAGGCAATCTCTTCCGCATTGAGCTGTTCTTCTCTCTGCGCAGCAAGTGCCTTGGCTGCCCGGATCCTTGCGTCAGTGGAAAGGCGTGTGGAGCGATAACGCTTCATGCCGGTGCCGGCGGGGATCAGCTTACCGATGATGACATTTTCTTTCAGGCCGATCAGGGGATCGATGCGTCCATGAATGGCTGCATCGGTCAGAACCTTCGTGGTCTCCTGGAAGGATGCTGCAGACAGGAAGGAATTGGTCGCAAGCGCCGCCTTGGTGATACCCAGGATGACCTGCTTGCCCTCGGCGGGAATGCGGGCCTGCTGGATCAGGCGCTCATTTTCTTCCTCGAAGTCAAGGACATCCACAAGGCTTCCGGGCAGGAAACTCGTGTCGCCGCTGTTCTCGATACGGATCTTCTTGAGCATCTGACGGACAATGACTTCGATATGCTTATCGCAGATATCAACACCCTGCAGACGATAGACTCGCTGAACTTCCTGCAACAGGTAGTTCTGGACTGCGCGGATACCCTTGATCTTGAGCAGATCGTGGGGGTTGATACTTCCTTCTGTAAGCTCGTCGCCGGCCTCAATGCTGGTGCCGTCAATGACCTTGATACGGGAGCCGTAAGGAATCGGATATTCCTTGGATTCTCCGGTTTCATCATCTGTCACGATGACTTCACGGCTCTTCTTGTTGTCGCGGACTGTAACGGTACCGCCGAATTCGGAAATGATCGCAAGTCCCTTGGGTTTTCTGGCCTCAAACAGCTCCTCGACACGGGGAAGACCCTGTGTGATATCACCGCCTGCGACACCGCCCGTATGGAAGGTACGCATGGTCAGCTGTGTACCGGGCTCACCGATGGACTGTGCCGCGATGATGCCGACTGCCTCACCGACCTGTACCATTTCACCGGTCGCCATGTTGGCGCCGTAGCACTTGGCACAGATACCGGAGTGAGAACGGCAGGTCAGGATCGTGCGGATCTTGACTCTGTTTGTACCCTTGGCCATGATCTTTGTGGCTCGCGCCGGAGTGATCATGTGGTTCTTCTTGACGATCAGATTGCCGTCATTGTCATAAATATCTTCACAGGAAACACGACCGGTGATACGGTCCTGCAGTCCCTCGATGGTCTCCTTGCCGTCCATGAATGCCTTGACGGACATTCCGGGAACAGCCTCCCTGCCTTCACAGCAGTCGACCTCACGGATGATGAGCTCCTGGGAGACATCTACCATGCGTCGTGTCAGATAACCTGAGTCCGCAGTACGCAGCGCGGTATCAGACAGACCTTTACGGGCACCATGTGCTGACATGAAGTATTCCAGAACGTCCAGACCTTCACGGAAGTTGGACTTGATGGGCAGCTCAATGGTACGACCTGTGGTATCTGCCATCAGTCCGCGCATACCGGCCAGCTGCTTGATCTGCTGGTTGCTGCCTCGGGCACCGGAGTCAGCCATCATGAAGATATTGTTATATTTATCAAGGCTTTCGAGCAGTGCAGTGGTCAGCTGATTATCAATATCTGTCCAGGTCTGGACAACTGCTCTGTAGCGCTCTTCGTCCGTGATCAGACCGCGGCGGTAGTTCTTGGAAATCTTGTCGACAGTGTCCTGGGCTCTCTGAAGGAGGTCCTTCTTCTGAGCAGGCACAGTGATATCCGCGATGGAAACCGTCATGGCGGCGATTGTGGAATACTTGTAACCCATGGCCTTGATCAGGTCAAGGACCTCTGCCGTCGCAAAGGTTCCGTGGGTGTCGATGATCCTCTGCAGGATCTTCTTGAGATCTTTCTTTTTGACAAGGAAGTCAACTTCCAGCTTCAGGAAGTTCTCCGGGATGGATCTGTCGACAAATCCCAGATCCTGAGGAAGGATCTCGTTGAACAGAAGGCGGCCGAGTGTAGTGGCAATCACACCGGTGACTACCTCACCCTCCGCGTTCTGCCTGGACATACGAACGTTGATCTTGGAGTGCAGGGTAATGTAGTGGTTCTCGTAAGCAAGGATCGCCTCGCTCATATTACGGAAGTACTTGCCTTCTCCGGGTTCGCCGTCACGCTCCTGTGTCAGGTAGTAGATACCCAGAACCATATCCTGCGAAGGAACCGCCACCGGTCCGCCGTCAGACGGTTTGAGGAGGTTGTTGGGAGAAAGGAGGAGGAAGCGGCACTCTGCCTGGGCTTCCACGGACAGGGGCAGATGGATCGCCATCTGGTCACCGTCAAAGTCCGCATTGAACGCCGTACAGACAAGGGGGTGGAGCTTGATTGCCTTACCTTCAACCAGGATGGGCTCGAAAGCCTGGATACCAAGTCTGTGAAGGGTAGGCGCACGGTTGAGCATGACCGGATGCTCTTTGATGACATCCTCCAGGATATCCCAGACCTGGCTGTCTACCTTTTCAACAAGTTTCTTGGCATTTTTGATATTCTGAGAAATACCTCTGCTCTCCAGCTCTTTCATAACAAAGGGCTTGAACAGCTCGAGTGCCATTTCCTTGGGAACACCGCACTGGTAGATCTTGAGCTCGGGGCCTACGACGATAACGCTTCGGCCTGAGTAGTCAACACGCTTGCCCAGAAGGTTCTGACGGAAACGTCCGGATTTACCTTTGAGCATATCGGAGAGAGACTTGAGGGCGCGGTTGCCGGGACCGGTGACCGGACGGCCTCTGCGGCCGTTATCGATCAGGGCGTCAACTGCCTCCTGCAGCATTCTCTTCTCGTTGCGGACGATGATGTCCGGTGCGCCGAGCTCCAGAAGCCTCTTCAGGCGGTTGTTTCTGTTGATGATCCTGCGGTACAGGTCATTGAGGTCGGAAGTCGCGAAACGGCCGCCGTCCAGCTGTACCATGGGACGCAGATCGGGCGGGATGACCGGGATGCGGTCCATGATCATCCATGCGGGGTTGTTGCCGGACTCACGGAAGGCTTCGATAACCTCAATGCGCTTTATGATACGGGCGCGTTTCTGTCCGGAAGCATCTTCCATCTGCGCTGCAAGTTCTTCATATTCTTTTTCGACATCGATGGCAAGCAGAAGCTCTTTGACAGCCTCGGCACCCATTCCTGCGCGGAATCTGGTGCCCCACTTGTCACGGGCTTCCTGATACTCTCTCTCGTTGAGCACCTGCTTGTACTCAAGTTCGGAAGAGCCCTTGTCCAGAACGATGTAGGACGCAAAGTAAAGGACCTTCTCCAGTACCTTCGGAGAGATATCGAGGATCAGACCCATTCTGCTGGGGATTCCCTTGAAATACCAGATATGAGAGACGGGTGCGGCCAGTTCAATATGGCCCATGCGCTCGCGGCGGACACTTGATTTGGTAACTTCAACGCCGCAGCGGTCGCAGATCACGCCTTTATATCTGATCTTTTTGTACTTTCCGCAGTGGCACTCCCAGTCTTTGGTCGGTCCGAAAATCTTTTCGCAGAAAAGGCCATCTCTCTCAGGCTTCAATGTCCTGTAGTTGATGGTCTCGGGCTTTGTCACCTCGCCATAGGACCATCCGCCGTCTTCACGAGGGCCGATGATTTCCGGAGATGCGAGACCGATCTTGATCGAATCAAATGTGACCGGCTGATAGTTCTGCTGTTTCGTATTCGGCATTTTTATCTCCTTATCAGAAGCATTGCGATAGTAGAAACGTCTGAGGATCAGATGATCGGATTAGCAGATCAATAGTTCTCCTCTTCATTGCTGTCTGTTTCATAGCTGCCGTCGCTGTAATCGTCACTGTCTGTCTTCACAGCGAATGCGCCGGCTGCGGGTAGGGAATCTACAGCGTCTTCAAGCTTTCCGCTCCTGGTATTGAATTCTTTGCTGCTGAATCCGGCGCGTCCGAGGCTCTCCTCATCCGTGCCGCCATAATTGCTGCTTCCGACTCTGTTCGCCATTTCAAAGCGGTAGATGGAGGACTCACCATAGTCGATATCCTCTGTGATCTCTACTTCGCTGCCGTCCTCCTGCAGTACGCGGACATCCAGTCCCAGTGCCTGCAGTTCTTTGAGGAGCACCTTAAAGGATTCCGGAATACCGGATTCGGGAATATTCTCGCCTTTAATGATGGCTTCGTAAGTCTTGACACGGCCTACAACATCGTCTGACTTGACAGTCAGGATTTCCTGAAGCGTATATGCCGCACCGTATGCCTCAAGCGCCCAGACTTCCATTTCACCGAAACGCTGTCCGCCGAACTGTGCCTTACCGCCCAGAGGCTGCTGTGTGACCAGAGAGTAAGGGCCGGTAGAACGGGCATGGATCTTATCGTCTACCAGATGGTGGAGCTTGAGGTAGTGCATGTGTCCGATGGTGACCGGGCTGTCAAAAGGTTCTCCTGTACGTCCGTCACGAAGCTGGACCTTGCCGTCCGGCGTGATCGGAACGCCCTTCCACAGTTTCCTGTGATCGCGGTTCTCGTACAGATAATTCAAAATCTCGGGTGAAAGGACATCCCTGTATTTCTTCTCAAATTCCTCCCACTCTGTGTTGACGTAATCATTTGCCATGATCAGAGCATCCTGGATGTCTGTATGGCTGGCGCCGTCAAAGTTGGGTGTTGCCACATTGAAGCCCAGGGCTTCCGCAGCCAGGGACAGATGGATCTCCAGGATCTGTCCGATATTCATACGGGACGGCACGCCCAGAGGATTCAGGACGATATCCAGAGGCCGTCCGTTGGGAAGATAAGGCATATCCTCGATGGGCAGAACGCGGGAAACGACACCCTTGTTGCCGTGACGGCCTGCCATCTTATCGCCGACAGAGATCTTTCTCTTCTGCGCGATGTAAATGCGAACCGACTCGTTCACACCGGGGGAAAGCTCATCTCCGTTCTCTCTGGTGAACTTCTTGGTATCTACGATAATGCCGTATTCACCGTGGGGAACCTTCAGGGATGTGTCACGAACTTCACGGGCCTTTTCACCGAAGATCGCGCGCAGCAGGCGCTCTTCCGCAGTCAGCTCGGTCTCGCCCTTGGGTGTGACTTTACCGACCAGGATATCTCCCGCGCGGACCTCAGCGCCGACACGGATGATACCTTCCTCATCAAGATCCTTGAGGGCTTCCTCACCGACGCCCGGAACATCGCGGGTAATCTCTTCCGGTCCGAGCTTGGTATCACGGGCTTCACACTCGTACTCTTCGATGTGGACAGATGTGTAGACATCGTCACGCACAAGACGTTCGCTCAGAAGAACAGCGTCCTCATAGTTGTAACCTTCCCAGGTCATGAATCCGATCAGGGGGTTCTTTCCGAGGGCAAGCTCACCGTTGCAGGTCGAAGGACCGTCCGCGATAACCTGTCCCTTGACAATATGCTCGCCGGTGACCACGATCGGTTTCTGGTTGTAGCAGTTGCTCTGATTGCTGCGCTCGAACTTGGTCAGATGATATGTGCGTCTGGAACCGTCTTCTTCGCGCACAACAATGCCTCTGGCATCTACGAACTGGACAACGCCGTCTGCTTCGGCAAGAACACAGACGCCGGAGTCGATCGCAGCTTTGATCTCCATGCCTGTACCGACTGCAGGCGCATCTGTTGTAAGAAGCGGCACTGCCTGACGCTGCATGTTCGAACCCATCAGGGCGCGGTTTGCGTCATCGTTCTGCAGGAAGGGAACCAGAGATGTTGCGACAGAGAAGACCATACGGGGAGAGACGTCCATATATTCAAAGACGCTCTTATTATAAGAAGAAGTCTCTGTGCGGTAACGTCCGGATACATTGCGGTGTACAAAGTAACCGTTTTCATCCAGTTCCGTACTCGCCTGCGCGACATGGTAATTATCTTCTTCATCCGCAGTCATATATACGACTTCGTCCGTTACACGGGGGCCGTTGGGGTCTGTCTGGTCGACCTTTCTGTAAGGAGCCTCAATAAAGCCGTACTGGTTGATGCGGGCATAGCTTGCAAGGGAGTTGATCAGACCGATGTTGGGACCTTCAGGAGTCTCGATCGGACACATTCTCCCGTAATGTGTATAGTGAACGTCACGGACCTCGAAGCCTGCGCGGTCTCTGGACAGACCGCCGGGGCCCAGTGCAGACAGACGGCGCTTGTGGGTCAGCTCACCCAGAGGGTTGTTCTGATCCATGAACTGGGACAGCTGGGAAGAACCGAAGAATTCCTTGACTGCCGCCTGGACAGGCTTGATATTGATCAGTGACTGCGGAGAAATTTCCTCAGAGGAATCATGGGTCGTCATACGCTCGCGGACCACACGCTCCAGCCTGGAAAGACCGATGCGGTACTGGTTCTGCAGCAGCTCACCCACGCTGCGGATACGGCGGTTTCCGAGATGGTCGATATCATCATC
>ONXK01000024.1 GCA_900321785.1 uncultured Lachnospiraceae bacterium
CTTTGCCCAGTTCCAGGACGTGATCAGGAACCGGGAGAACTCCCCCTACAAAGACTGGTTCCATATCAGCTTTGACGGCAATTCCAACTATAATGACGGCCTGTGGTATGAGGGGTGGGAAGGCAACTATGACCTTGTCAAGCTCAATCTCCGCAATGAAGAGGTGATCAGTCATATATTTGACGCCATCCGCTGGTGGGTGGACTACTTCGGGATTGACGGACTGCGCCTGGATGTGGCCTACTGTCTCGACCGGGATTTCATCGGCAGGCTTCGCAGCTTTACGGATTCACTGAAAGAGGACTTTTTCCTGGTGGGAGAGATCCTCGGCGGCGACTACAAGGTCATCATGGGAGACGGAAAGTTCCATTCCGCGACCAATTACGAATGCTATAAGGGGATTCATTCGGCCTTTATCGTGCACTCCCTGATCCGCCAGTTCGGCTCCGACCCCTGGACGCTCTACCGCGGCTATCATCTGCTGTCCTTTGTGGACAACCACGATGTGAGCAGGATCGCTACCATTCTGCAGAGAAAAGAGCATCTGCCGCTTGTCTATGCCATGTGCTTCGGTATGCCGGGAATTCCCTGCATCTATTACGGCAGTGAATGGGGAGCAGAGGGAGACAAGAAGAACGGGGACCCGTCCCTGCGCCCCTGTTTCGAACAGCCCATGTGGAATGAACTCACCGACTGGATCAGCCGGCTGGCTTTTGCAAAGAAGAATTCTCAGGCTCTGTACCAGGGAGATTTCCGCAGTGTCCTTCTGACCAACAAGCAGTGTATTTTTGAACGTAAGACAGACACAGAACGTGTCCTTGTTGCCATCAACGCCGATGAAGAAGAGTATGTCGCCCACTTCGATGCCGGCTGCGGTATGGCTGTTGATCTCATTACCGGTCAAAAACACGATTTTGGCGGCGGCAGCCATCTGCCTCCCTACAGCGCTTACTTCTGGCTGATGGAAAAATAAAGAAAAGATCTATAAAAAAAAGATCTGCAGTAAAAGCACCAGACTGTTCTGCTGCAGCTCCTGATGGAAAAAGAAAGGGGATTTCAAATGCTCCATATTGATTCACCGGAGATCCGGAAATGCCTCTTAAAGGGAAAATTCGGTCTGGAAAAAGAGGGACTGCGTGTATATGAGGATGCGTCAATGGCACATACACCGCATCCTTTTCCCCATGACAGCCATATTACGTGTGATTTTTCCGAGAATCAGACAGAGATCAATACCTGCGCCGAGCCATCGGCGGAAGGGGCTGTTCATGCGCTGGAGGCCTATGACCGCCAGATCCGCAAAAAGATCGGCACTCTGGAACGGCCGGAATATCTGTGGCCCTTTTCCAATCCTCCCTATCTGGCGGGGGAGGAGGATATACCTGTTGCGCAGTTTACAGGTCCGCTCGCTTCCAAGACCCGTTACAGGGAATACCTTTCGGACAGATACGGTCGCTATAAAATGACCTTCTCCGGTATCCATGTAAACTATTCCTTTTCGGAGGAACTGCTGAAGAAGGAATACGGCCATTGCTCCCCCTGCCGTTCCCGCTATTTTCGTGACCGCTTTTATCTGGAGCTGGCGGAAAAGACTGCTGCTTATGGATGGCTTCTGGTCGTCCTGACGGCGGCCAGTCCGATCATGGATGCCAGTTATTTTGAAGGAGGTTATGCACCTCTGCGATCAACAAAGGAGAGGCCGGTTCCGGGGGAACCTGCGGCAGAGAATCCTGCCGGAAGGGATGTTTTTACAGGAATGGCCAGTGTCCGCTGCAGTGAACTCGGCTATTGGAATGCCTTCACGCCTGTGCTGGATTACACCGATGTCGGCGCGTATTCGGACAGCATCGGCAGATATATTGACGCAGGACTTTTATATTCGGTCTCGGAGCTCTACTATCCGGTCCGGCTTAAGTCCAAAGGAGAGAACAGCTTGGACGGCCTTAAGGAAAGCGGCGTCGACCATATTGAGCTGCGCATGTTCGATCTCAATCCTTTCTCGAAAGCGTGCATAGATGTGCGGGATGTACAGTTTACCCAGCTGTTCCTGGTCTGGCTGGCATCCATACCCCGGTATAGTATGACGCAGGCGGAACAGGTTTTTGCTGTCCGGAATTATAAAAATGCCGCCCGCTATGACCTGAATACGGTCCGCATTGTTATGCCGGAGCTCACGGGGAAAGCAGCGGACAGTGCGCAGGGTGCCGCGCTGTATGTTATGGACAGGATCATGGATTTCTACCGGCCTCTTCTGCCGGACCTTCCCGGATGGGTGGAGGAAGTGCTGCGGTTCGAGAAAGCCAAGATCGTCAGTCCGGGGCTGCGCTATGCGGTCCGCGCCCGTGAAGAGCTCTCGGGATCTTTCCTGGAAAAAGGGATTGCCCATGCCATGAAAAAAAACTAATTGGCTGCAAGTCACACCTGCACCGGGATCGAGGGTTTTGCGCGCCCTGTGCCCGAAAATCCTGAGTTTAACGGTTACAAGTCACTCCCCCACCAGATTCGACGTGTTTTTGAGCGTCGGAACGCTCAAAAACCGGAGTTTTACGGCGTTCGGCGTTTCGCGAAGCGAAATTTTACCGTCACACCCTGGTCAGGGTGTGACGAGATACGTTTAACGGCATTCCTTCCATTCGCTTTCGTTTTCATTGAAACAAAAGCGGTCTGGTACTATAATGAAGTTACCCGAGAAGTATCCCGACGTATAGAAGGGGGTGTCATTGGAAAATAAAGAGGTCATTGTCATGAATGCAGGAGCAGAGGAACGCAAATCTGTAAAAGATACAGTGGTTGTACATAATACCGGGAGCGTGGACGACGGAAGCGGAGAAATGTCGATGGAGGATATTTACGCCCTGGCAGAGGAGAATGTACGCCTTAAAGAAGAGCTCCGGATCAGGGACAATGATATTCTGAGCCATGACCAGGTCTTTGATTCCATTGTAGCCGGAACACTGCATCTGATCCTGGTGATGTCGGTCTCGACATTTGAGGCGGAATTTGTCACTTCCAATATAGAGACTTCTCTGGGGATCAGCCGTGCGGAAGCAATGAAGGATGTGCGCTGCATAGGCCATATTTTCAATGAAATTGAACGGTATAACGGAAAAGAAGAGATTTTTATCCATCGAGGAAACGGGGCCAGGCGTCAGTTCCTTGTTTATGTGATCCATCTTCCTTATGGACGGTCCGACCGTGTCGCTGTCGTTCTTCTGTGCAAATCCAATGCGGCCAGGGGTGATCTGGAAGAGATGATGATCCAGCAGACGCAGGACGCCAACCGCGCCGCGGGATATTTTCTCGCCAGTATGTCCCATGACTTCCGGGTGCCGATCAACTCGATCTCCGGCCTGGTCATGCTGCTGATGAAGAACGTCGGCAATCCGGTCAAGGTCATGGAGTATGCACACAGGATCGGCATGGCCTGCCAGGAGATCCTGACAACTGTAGACCAGATCCTGGACATGAGCAGGATCGAGACTACGGAGACAAAGCTGGCGGAAGAGGAGTTTGGCCTCGGCCTGATGCTGGAGGAGATCTCCGCGATCATCTCGAGCCTTGCAAAGGCCCAGGACCAGAAGTATGTTTTCACTGCCAGAGGTATCGAACACGACATTGTTCTGGGAGACAAGGGCAGAATCATGGAGATGCTGCGCGGCGTTCTTTCCAATGCAGTGAAGTTCACACCGCCCGGCGGAAGGGTCGAACTTACTGTCTCCGGTGTCCCGGATGAGAAGGACGGGACAGTTGCCCTGATCTTTGAGGTTCGCGATACAGGCATCGGCATGGAAAAAGAACACGTGCAGAAATATTTCCGTGACGATATTCCGGAGACCGCGGAGAGTGAGCTTGGACGGGGAACCGGGATCTGGCTCACACGAAGACTGGTTTCCATGATGGGCGGAAGCATATCCTGCCAGAGCCTGCCGGGTGAAGGGACCATTATCTGGATCCGTCTGAAGCTCAGGATGGTCAACAGCGGGGCTGTCGATTTCTGGAAAAAGCACGGAATCCACCGCATGCTGGTCGTCAACAACAATCTGCAGGAGGCAGCCAGGATCCGGAATCTGATGGAAGCCGCCGGTGTGGATGCTGCGAGTATCTCCAGCGGTTACGGGACGGTCAAAATGGTTGAATCAGCCGGTGTTGCTGAAAACGAGTACGATCTGATCCTGCTCGATGAAGGACTTCAGGATATGGACTGGCGCGATGTGGTGACCAATGTCCGCAGGATGTCCTGGATCCGGATGCCGCATATTTTCCTTATGAGCAGCAGGCATATTCATGATGAAGAGAGGATGGGAGCAGGGGTCTCGCATATCCTCTCAAAACCTTTTTATGTCTCGGCTCTGCACAGACTGGTGGAACAGGTCTGTGAAGTCTCGGGAGAGGGAATGGATGATTCGGATGACGACGATCATTCCATGACCGGGCTGCGTTTCCTTGCGGCGGAGGACAATACGATCAACGCCGATATGCTCAAGGATCTTCTTGAAGTATCCGGCGCCCGCTGTGAGATCGCCGGAAACGGCAGAGCGGCCCTTGCCATGTTCAGCAATTCCAAACCCGGATTCTATGATGTGATCCTCATGGATCTGCAGATGCCGGTCATGGACGGTTATGCCGCTGCGACTGCCATCCGTGCGCTGGATCGAGAGGACGCAAAAACGGTTCCGATCATTGCCATGACAGCCAATACATACGAAGAAGATCTGAACCGCACGTTTGAAGCCGGTATGGATGCGCATATCACCAAACCGATCGATATTCGTACGATCATGAACCAGGTGCGCCGTGTTCGCGGTAAGTGACAGGCGGACAGATCTGTTTCCGGGTGTTAAGCAGGAATGGAAAAAAAATCAGTATTTGAGAGGCTCTTCGAATGGATCAGGGGATGGCTGCGGAGACTTCTGCGGGTCCTGTTTCCGGAAGATGTCCTCGATCATATCAGACAGGCACATGCAGAGTCGGATAGTTCCGGTGCCGATGAGACGGCGATCGGAACAGATCCTCCGGAACTGACGGAGGAAGAGAGGAGACGCATGATGGAAACTCCTGTCGAAAGGCGCCGCATCTGTTTTTACGGCCGTGTGCAGGGTGTCGGTTTCCGCTATCATCTCATGCAGGACGCCAGAAATCAGGGCCTGACCGGATGGGTCCGGAACCTTGCGGACGGAAGCGTGGAGGCTGAGATCCAGGGACCTTCCGCCGCGATCGACTATGTGATTCTGAATCTCGGGAAGGGGCGCTGGATCCGCGTGGAAAAAATGGATTCCGAAAAGATTCCTCTTGTTGACGAAGAGCATGGCTTCAGGGTGACCGGATATTATTAGAGCATAAAAACAGCATGCCGCCGGAAATATCCGGCGGCATATTCTCTTTACAAAGTACAGGGGGAGTGAACACGATGGACAGTCATGCGGCGCTTAGTACGCTCTGCTACATGGAAAAAGACGGAAAATACCTGATGCTGCATCGAACCGTCAAAAAACATGATGTAAACAAAGACAAATGGATCGGTGTCGGCGGCCATTTTGAGGCGGATGAAAGTCCTGAGGAATGCCTGCTGCGGGAAGTCCGGGAGGAGACCGGCTACCGGCTGACCTCCTGGAGATTCAGGGGGATCGTTACTTTTGTCTCCGGGGACGGCGTCACGGAGTACATGCATCTGTTCACTGCCGACGGGTTTGAAGGAGAGCCTGCTGCCTGCGACGAGGGGCAGCTGGAATGGGTGGACATCTCCAGGGTATGGAAACTTAATATCTGGGAGGGGGATAAGATCTTTTTCCGGCTGATCGACGAAGACATCCCTTTCTTTTCCCTGAAGCTGGTCTACAACGGCAGCGGAGGGCTTGTATCCGCCTCTCTGAACGGAGAGCCCATGGAGCTCTTTGACATCCTGAATGAAGACGGGACAAAGACCGGACTGGTGAGGGAGAGAGGGGTCGCTCATCGTGAGGGAAGCCTTCATGAGACGGTGCACACCTGGATCGTGAGACCCGCAGGGACTTGTGACGGAGAGAAGAAGCGGTGGGAGGTACTCCTGCAGAAGCGCAGCGCGGTCAAGGATTCCAATCCGGGATGCTATGATATTTCCTCTGCCGGACATCTGGCGAGCGGGGATATTCCCCTTGAAGGAGCGCTTCGGGAACTGGAGGAGGAACTGGGCATCCGGGTTTCAGCGGAAGACCTCCATTATGTCGGAAAGCACCGGGGATCTTTTCAGGCACCCTTTCACGGCAGGATGTTCTGCGACAATGAACTGAGCAATGTCTATGTCATCACCAGACAATTGGATGAACGGGCTTTTGCGCTGCAGGAATCAGAGGTGGAATCGGTCCTTTGGATGGAGTATGAGGAGTGCAGGACGAGGATCCATGAAGGTACTTTGCCCAATTGCATCTATGAAGATGAATTCGACATGGTGGGCGACTATCTGAAACAGATCAGTATCTGATCTTTCGGACGTCATTCAAGGCGGGCAGAACAATGGTCTCTTTGCTGTAGTAAACAGACGATCAACGAAGAGGTGAGACAGATGGCATTATCCACATATACCTACGAACAGCTGGGATTCGGGACAGAACTCGGTCCTCTGACCGAAAAGGAGAAGTACGCGCTTGAGAAATCCTGGGCGGCATTTTTCGCGTCCGGCATTTTTCCCTATATCGATGAGCAGATCTTTATCCCGCTTTACAGTGAACGGAAATCCAGAAGGAATGTTCCGGTAAATGTGCTTGCGGGAGCAATGCTCCTGCAGGAGATCCGGGGAATGTCGGATGAAGAACTGGTGGAGGCAGCCATGTTTGACCTGCGTCTGCGTACAGCGCTTCATATTACAAATGCTGTCGGTCAGCCGCTGAGCCTCCGGACGATTCAGCGTTTCCGCACGAGGCTCAGGAGATATAAGGAAGAGACGGGAGAGAACCTGCTCAAAACCTGCTTCGACAGGATTGAGGACAGGATCATGCCTTTTCTTCAGAAGTACACAAAGTATATGGTCAGCACCGGTCCGCTGAAAGCGGACATAGGAGGAAGGCATAAACGAAAGGAAGCCGGGGAAAACAGGGACAGTACCGGGTAAATATTCGGATGTCCGCTCCGACAGGATATTTGATCCGGAAGAAAGTTGACAGGAAAATTGATAGGAAAAGCAAAGGCTCTGTGCGGGAAGTATGCACAGGGCCTTTTTGCTGTGTGCAGCACACCCGGTAATAAGAGCGCCCGCTTGACTCGCTGTTTATTCATGGTCTCGCGTTCACAAACATGTATGAATAAACTACGCGCTGCTCCGCGCCACGGGCGCTCTCGCATCGCTCCAACCATTCGGAATCCGCTCGTTTTGCGCCAAAAGCGCGCAAAACGGCTTCTTCCTCATGTTTACGGACGCAACAGACCGCAAGCGGTCTGTGTCAAATGTCCGCAAATGCTCGAGCGAGCTCGGCATTTGCGCCCGCTTGACTCGCTGTTTATTCATACTATATATGGTATAATTCATATTTCTGCTTCACAAAATAGGGGGTTAATGATATAATGTGACGGATTTATCGGAATAATAAAAATGGGGTAATATGCAAAGTTTATTACAAGACCACAGCAGAGTATCATTTTCCAGAAGGATCCTGTCCATAGTACTTGCGGCAATCCTGGTCTTCGCGGTCCTGGAACCGGTTGCCTGTGTGCCTGTGGAGGCGGCTTCTTCAAATGCATGGATGATCATACTCGGTACAAACCATGGCGGAACTGCCAAGAGGTTAAAAGGGTACAAAAACGCGGTTGTCGACGTACAGTACTACTATCCTCATGAGATCAAGGCCCTGAAGTCCGGCGGAAGAAAGATCTATTCCTATATGAGTATCGGAAGTCTGGAGACATACCGGCCCTATTACAAACGCTTTAAAAAGTATACAATCGGCAAATACGAAAACTGGGCGGATGAGCGCTGGATAGATGTGTCCAAAAAGTCCTGGCAGGACTTTATTGTCAATGAACTTGTGGCCAGTGTCCGCAGAAAAGGCGCGGACGGACTGTGGCTGGACAATACGGATGTCTATTACAAGTACCGTCGCGAGAACATATATAAGGGCCTTCTAAACATCATTTCCAGGATCCACAGCAAGCATATTCCAATCTATATCAATGGCGGGGATGAGTTTGTGACCAGGCTGATCAACAGCGGAAAAGGCAAGCTGATCAACGGTGTTTTCCAGGAGGAAGTGCTGACCTCTATTGTCAGCTACAGCGGAAACCGTTTCGGGACCCAGAATAAATCCGACAGAAAGCATTATGAAGCTTACCTGAAGAAGGTGAAAAGTGCCGGATTAAAAGCGGCTGCCCTGGAATATACCAGGAGCTCTTCGATGAAAAAGAAAATTATTGAATTCTGTAAGAAGAATAAATATGATTATTATATCGCAAGTGATGTTCACTTGCGGTAGATGTGTAAAAAGACAGTTTTTTTTACAGGAGGACATTATGGGTATTGAAGATAAGGCGAAAGACAGCGGTGTCGTACAGGAGTGCGGTACAGGTATGCCTTTGATCGGAGACAGAGCTCCGGCTTTTCGTTCCATGACAACGATGGGAAAATGCAATTTTCCGGATGATTATGCAGGTAAGTGGGTAGTTTTCTTCTCACATCCTGCGGATTTCACCCCTGTCTGCACGACGGAGTTTATTGCACTGGCCAGGCGGTCTGAGGAATTTAAAGCCATCAATACAGAACTTCTGGGTCTCTCTATTGATTCTCTGCACTCTCACCTTGCCTGGGCAGAGAGCATTGAGGACATTGATCTGAACGGGAAAGGCAGGGTAGAGATCCCCTTCCCCATTGTTGCGGATATCAGTATGAAAGTCGCCAGACAGTACGGCATGCTGCAGACGGTTGCCAGCACGCAGACTGTCCGTGCCGTCTTTATCATCGATCCGGATTCCATCATCCGCGCGATTCTGTTCTATCCCATGTCCACCGGGCGGAATATTGATGAGATCAAGCGGATCATCCTCTCCCTGCAGAAGCATGATGAAGAGAACGTGTCGACCCCGGCAGACTGGAACCCCGGTGATGACGTGGTCCTTGGAGCACCCCTGACCCTGGAAACCGCCAAAAACAGGCTGGCCGATCAGGATGAGAAGCTGAAAAAATACTCCTGGTATCTCACAATGAGAAAAGACAGCTGAGATAAAGGCTCCAACACAGCGAAGGTGCCTTGGATGCAGCACGGAAGCGGCAGCAAATGATTCACATGTGCGGAAGAGGCTGCCCTTATGGGCACTCCGCATCCGGAGCGAAAGACTCGCAAGCGAGTCTTGAATTGTTTCTTCATTGGAAATGTATTTGACAAGAGCACTCCTGTGCAGCAGCGCGGAAGTGCTCTTTTTGCAGCTTCTGTCTTGCAGAAAAGGCCTGCACATCATGGCTTGCCCCTTCCCGCCATGGAAGAAAAAGGCTGCGTACTGTCCCGTTCTACCGCCATGGAAGAAAAAGGCTGCGTACTGTCCCGTTCTACTATGGCAGACAGTCCCCTGTGCCCCGATTTCGCTGTTTTTACAAAAATAAACCATATTAATTCTTCGCATCGACGGTTTCCAAAATCCTCTTGCTGCAGTATTATCTCTTCATAGCCGGGAATTCAAGACTCGCTCACGAGTCTTGCGCGATGAAGAATAAACGGACCCGGTGCAAAAGAGAACGGAAGAACAGGCGACAGGAAACGATCAGTAACCGGAAGCAATGAGTAATTTGGAAGCAATGAGTAATTTGGAAGCAATGTGTAACTGAAAGCCATGAGTAACTGAAAGCAAGGGAAGAGGTAACAACAGATCATGACAGTAAAAAGCAGGATCCTGGCGATTCGGCTTTCTGAAAAGATTGAGAAAAATCCCGCCTATTCAGAACGAATCGGATTATTAAAAAGAGAGTGGACAGGAGGTCTGAGACACGTATATGATAATGACGATTATGATAATATTAATACTTGCAGCTTTTTTGAAGATAATAGGATGGATCTTCGGCGCGGGGCTTCGGATCCTGGGCTGGATATTCAGCGGACTGGGATTTCTGATTTCCCTGTTCCTGGCAGTATCGGCTGTAGGAATTGCCTTTAATCTGCTGCCGATCATCCTGGTCGTGGGAGTGATCATGATCGCGCGTTCCACGGTCTGATCCGGCGATCAGCGGCGATGTTCTGCCGGATGATTAGTGAATAGTTGCTAAATGTACATAATATTGTCAACCTAATAAGGACCTGTACATGGTATAATAACAATGTCCATGACAGCATGAGTCCGCGGTACAGCGGAAAATCTGACGAAAAAGGAGGATTACGATGGATAACGAGATCAAGAAAATGAACGATGCGGAACTGAATGAGGTAGCAGGCGGAAAGAACGCCCTTGCAGACAGCAAACATCCTGAGCATCACTCGGCTCCTGCCGGCACCAAGATGGTTTCCGGCCTTCAGAGCGGTTGGCTTGCACTCAGAAATGCCCCCGCATACAATGCGAATAATGAAGTGGGCCACCTCTACAACGGTGATGTTGTAACCGTGACAGGCGGTACTGCATACGAAGGCAACACTCCTTATGTCTGGGTATATTCAGACAAGCTGAAAATGAGCGGCTGGGTAAATGCCACATTCCTTAAATAATCAGGAATGGTGATGATGAAAGTAGCGATGAGAAAGCGTGAAGTTTTCATCGTCCATGTTTGCGGGAACTTTCCCATAGACACAGGTATAAAAAACACTGCATGCTGCTTCCCAAGAAGCGGCCTGCAGTGTTTTTGTGCAACTCATAATATGTAACAGGGCATAAAAAACAGGCAGAAATTCATGCAGATGTGAAATGACAGATAATGGAGACAGTTAAATATGGGATATTATTTTTATGGAAACGAGAACGCAGATGTAACGGCAATCACTGATGAATACCCGGGGATCCACACGCCTCTGGATCTTTATGACGCGCTCTCCAATGTCTGGTGTGAATATACCTGTGCGCCCAGGCTGCGCAGACAATACAATACGGCGCATAAAACCTGCGGCCAGTGTTCGATCACAGCCTTTCTGGTGCAGGATATTTTCGGCGGCAGGGTATATGGGATTCCCCGCGAGAGCGGCAATTTCCACTGCTATAATGAAGTGGACGGGCATGTCTTTGACATCACCAGCGAGCAGTTTCCGAACGAGGAACTCTGTTATAAGGATAATCCCGAGCAGTTTCGCGAGGTACATTTTGCCCGGGAAGAAAAGCGGAGGCGGTATGAGTATCTTCGAAAGGCTCTGAAACGGGCCTGCGGAGTCATGCCGGACTACCGATATATCTTTTTTGATCTGGACGGGACCTTGACACAGTCGGAATTCGGCATTGTGGATTCTGTCACTTATGCCCTGCGGAAATTCGGGATCGAGGGAGAGAGCAGGGAGAAGCTCAAGCAGTTTATCGGCCCGGCCTTGTTCGAGTCTTTCCAGAATCTCTATCACTTTAATAAGGAAGATGCAGACCGGGCTGTCGTCTATTACCGGGAGTTTTATGAGGCAGAGGGCATTTATATGTCTCCGCTTTATGATGGCGTTGAAAAGATGCTCCGGGATCTTGACGAGAAGGGGAAAGAACTCTACGTCGTTACGGCCAAGCCGCAGGAAATGGCGGAAAAAGTCCTTCGCCATACAGGAATCCTGGGATATTTTCAGGGGGTCATAGGACCGGACCGATCTGCCAGGAAGACGGATAAGGCGTCTTTGATCCGTCGGGCTTTTGAGCTGCTGTCGAAGGAGGCTGACAATATCGACCGGATCGCGGAGCAATCCCTTATGGTCGGCGACAGGCATTATGATATGGAAGGCGCGGCGGAGGCCGGTGTGGATTCGATGGGTGTCCTGTATGGCTATGGCAGCCGGCAGGAGCTCTGCTGGTCGGGCGCGTCGTATCTGGCGGAGACGCCCCCGGAGGTCACGGAGATGATCTGCAGTTTTTAAGGCATAGTGGATACCGGGAGGTCTCGGAGAGAATCTGCGGCTTTTAAGGCATGGTGAATACCCGGAGGCCTCGGAGAGAATCTGCGGCTTTATGAAAGCATAATGGATACAGGAGGAAACGAAAGTGAGTACGCACTGCAGGATCGCAGGTACAGTCCGTCATTCCAGTGTGGATGGCCCGGGCGTCCGGTATGTTGTTTTTTTTCAGGGATGTCCCCATCATTGTCCCGGGTGTCAGAACCCCGAGACCTGGGACCCCGAAGGCGGTGAGGAGACCACTGCGGAAGAGCTTGCAGAAGAGATGCGGGCGACCCGCTATCTTGACGGCATCACGCTCTCAGGAGGCGACCCCCTCCTGCAGCCCTCGGCGCTGATGGTCCTGGCCGATGCGGCACATGAAAGGGGTCTTTCCGTCTGGTGCTATACCGGATGGACCTTTGAGGCACTCTTGCAGGGGGCGGCGGGAGAGACCGCTCTGGAGGCGCTTGGTCATATCGACGTTCTTGTGGACGGCCCCTTTGTAAAGGACCTTATGCCCGGAAAACACATATTCCGCGGCAGCAGCAATCAGCGCCTGATCGATGTCCGGGCCAGCCTTGCGGCACAAGATATAGTTGCTGCTGAGCTTTGACAAGCCGCAGCATTAAACGGGTCTTTTGGTGTTTGAGCCGGGGCTCCCGGATGTTATAAATGTCAAACTGTCAAATAATATTGGCGAGATCATAAAAGTGTCAGAGAGGAGCATGTCTTTCCGGCACTTTTTCTATACGAAAAATGAATCAATATCTTGTGTCATTGCCTTGCATTTTGGTCTAAATATAGGTATATTAGTAGTGCACGCAAAAACCAGTGCTGCTTTTGTCTCCATTACGTGCTGTTTGAAATCTTTCGATGGCATAAATAGCAGGGACGGTCCGGAGAGGCTGCAGTGTGTGCAGATCACGGATACATAGTCTGTGCAAAGAATGTGGGACTTCCGGATTATAATCAATATATAGATTGAATATTTTTACCAGATAACACTTTACAAAGTGGCCACAATGATGAGTACGCATAGAGCGGAAGAAAGGGGAAGTGAGAAGAATGGGGATCACAAAGATCAGGAAGCGCGACGGGCGCATCGTTGAATTTGATATTACAAAGATTGAAAATGCGATCGCAAAGGCTTTTATCGCCTCCGGTGAGGTCGATGCAAGAGATGTCTCTGCAGTATCACGAGCGATTGGACTTCTGCTGATGAGCGGACGTGAGGAAACGGATAAAATGCCCGAGGTGGAAGAAATCCAGGACCGCGTCGAGAGTGCGCTGATGAAGGCAGGCTATCCCAAAACAGCCAAGAGCTATATCCTTTACCGCAGCCAGCACCAGAAGGTGCGCGACACAAAGCAGACCCTTCTGGACTACAAGAAGCTGGTGGACGGCTATATCGGCGCGGAGAAAGACTGGCGTGTCAAGGAAAACTCCACCGTTACCCTGAGTGTCGGCGGTCTGATCCTGTCCAACTCCGGTGCGATCACTGCCAACTACTGGCTGACCGAGGTCTATGATGATGAGATCGCGCAAGCGCACCGCAAATGCTTTATCCATCTGCATGATCTGTCCATGCTGACCGGCTACTGCGCGGGCTGGAGCCTCAAACAGCTGATCCAGGAAGGCCTGGGCGGCGTACCCGGAAGGATCACCTCCGCACCGGCCAAGCATCTGTGCACGTTGTGCAATCAGATGGTCAACTTCCTCGGTATCATGCAGAACGAGTGGGCGGGCGCACAGGCCTTCTCCTCCTTTGACACCTATCTTGCACCTTTCGTCAAGGTCGACAATCTTTCCTATAATGATGTTCTGCAGTGTGTGCAGTCCTTTATCTATGGTGTAAACACACCTTCCAGATGGGGCACACAGGCTCCCTTCACCAATGTCACTCTGGACTGGACCGTTCCGGCTGATATGAAGGATATGCCTGCCATTGTCGGCGGCAAGCCCCAGGATTTCACCTACGGCGACTGCAAGAAGGAAATGGATATGGTCAACAAGGCCTTTATCGAGACCATGATCCAGGGCGATGCCAACGGCCGCGGCTTCCAGTATCCGATTCCGACCTACTCGATCACCAAGGACTTTGACTGGAGCGAGACAGAGAACAACAAGCTGCTCTTTGAGATGACCGCAAAATACGGAACACCCTACTTCTCCAACTACGTCAACTCCGACATGGAGCCTTCGGATGTCCGTTCCATGTGCTGCCGTCTCCGCCTCGACCTTCGCGAACTCCGCAAAAAAGGCGGCGGTTACTTCGGCTCCGGCGAGAGCACCGGTTCCATCGGCGTCGTTACCCTGAACCTGCCCCGTATGGCTTATCTGTCCAACAACGTAGATGAGTTCTACGCTATGCTGGACCGCTACATGGATATCGCGGCCAGATCCCTGCGCGTCAAGCGCCAGGTCATCACCCGCCTCATGAACGAGGGACTGTATCCCTACACCAAACGCTATCTGGGCACATTTACCAACCATTTCTCCACGATCGGCATCGTCGGTATGAACGAAGCCATCGAGAATGCAAGCTGGGTTCCCGGTGATATTACCGGCCGCCAGGGACACGCCTTTGCTATGGATGTCCTGCAGCATATGCGTGACCGTCTCTCCGATTATCAGGAGCAGTACGGCGACCTCTACAACCTGGAGGCAACGCCTGCGGAGTCCACAACTTATCGTTTCGCCAAGCATGATACGGAGGAGTTCCCCAAGATCATCACGGCTGAGAAGAACGGCGGCGCTCCCTACTACACCAACAGCACACACCTTCCCGTCGGTTACACGGATGATATTTTTGATGCTCTGGAGATGGAGGATGACATGCAGACCATGTATACCTCCGGCACTGTGTTCCACGGTTTCCTCGGACAGGAACTTCCGGACTGGCGCGCAGCCAGTGCGCTTGTCAGAAAGATCTCCGAGAACTTCCGTCTTCCTTATTACACGCTTTCCCCTACCTATTCGGTCTGCGTGAACCACGGCTATATCTCCGGCAAGCATTTCGAGTGCCCTTACTGCGGCAGGGAAGCAGAGGTCTACTCCAGGATCACCGGCTACTATCGCCCGGTCGGCAACTGGAATGACGGCAAGCTCTCCGAGTTTAAGAACCGCCGCACCTATACGGAGAAGAAGATGTCAAAGCCCATCCGCGGTCTTGCCGGAAAGGGCGGTATCAACGGACAGGCATGGGCGCAGCAGGAGCGCCAGATGGCAAAGGCCTTCGCGGCAGCACCTGTGACGGCTGCAAAGAAAGCTCCCGCGGCAGTTTCGGAAGAGACGGCAGTGCTGGTAGCTACAAAGACCTGCCCCAATTGCGGCATGGCAAAGAAGATGCTGGAGAAAGCCGGTGTCAGCTATCAGGTGGTATACGCCGATGATGCCAAGGGCGCGGTCTTTGCGGAAGAACACAATATCCTGCAGGCACCGACCCTGCTGATCCCTACAGAGGAAGGCTACAAAAAGTACACCAATATCAATGAGATTGCAGCTTTTACCAAGAGAAGAGCCATGATCATGGCCTGATGCGGTATTTACAGTAAAGTAACCGGTAAAAAAAATCGTATTCGTTCATAGGACGAATACGATTTTTTTTGGATTCATTTTTTTGCAGAAGCATTTACGTACCGGCAGCGATGGCAGCTGAGCCTGCAGCTGTCTGTTTTTGTTTTGAACTGTGCTTTTCAGCCCTGCATATACAAAGAGCTGGTGCTGACAGAGATGACAATGTCTCCCTGCTCCTCGGCAAACCGACGAACCTCGCTGTATTCGAGATCTTTATAACGCCGGATGATAAGATCGTAATCCGTTGTACCGTTGCTGATGTTGCGCGTAACCCTGCTGTTCGTGACCTGCGCATTCCACAGATCGAGCTGTTTATGCAGTATTTTATCAAAACCATGATTGCTCTTGACAATAAAGTGCAGGTGGTTGCCTCCGTGGGTTTCGGAGGTGAAGGGGATGCGGTACATCACATACTGCAGGATCAGCAGGAGCAAAGTGCAGAACAGGACCGGGATGTACATTCCCGCGCCGATGGCAAGACCGATGCCGGCTGTCATCCAGATTCCGGCGGCGGTGGTCAGTCCCCTGATATTACTTCCGACCTTGAAGATGACGCCTGCACACAAAAAGCTGATGCCGCTGACGACCTGTGCCGCGATCCGTGCGGAATCTGCTCCGCGCGTTCCAAGAAGTACTATGCCTTCCTCATTCATGAGATCTGCAAAGCCGTACTTGGAGACCAGCATCAGAAGGGTTGCTGTCACGCAGACCAGTATATGGGTCCGGATTCCGGCTTCCTTGAAGCGATGGCTTCGTTCATATCCGATGATTCCTCCTATAAGAAAAGCGATCAGGAGGCGAAGACAGAAATCCAGATTCTGGATGCCTGAAAAATGTGCATTATAAATGTAGGAAAGAGTATTTTCCATATAACACCTCACGTGGATGATGAAAACGGCGGGGAAAGCGCGAAACAGTGTGTATTTTTCATAATCCGTGTTTGCGGGCAAACGCTGCGCTATGGAACTGAAGCGTCGCAGGGATTTTTACTTCTCTGATTCGCTCCAGTCGTCGTTCAGGACCAGTTCAACCCAATGAACAGTGCTGTCCGATGCCTTTTGCCGGTGGAGTTCGCCGACCATGTGGCGCAGAAGCTTATCTTTGTCATCTGTGTGGAAGCGCCTGAGGTAGGGGACGTCTCCCTGCACATCGGTGAAGTAGTAGATGACATCTTTGCGGTTCGCGGAAGTATAGAGGGCGAGTTTGCCCGCAAGAGAGTCTTTTTGATAGAGGTGATATCCACGGATCAGACCGGACATGTCTGCCTGCAGGAGAATTTCCGCGTCATGCCCCTGCAGCTCGACAGCAGCAGTGTTCATCCTGTCGAGAGAAAAATTGAGGTTTTCCGCGATCAGGGCACCGGTATTCGTGCGCTCACCTGCGACAGCGCGGATTCCCTGAAGGATCACAGATGCCCCGTTTTCGCGGCAGAGGATCTGCCGGATATGCGACGGATCAACATTCATTTCCTCTGAAGCCAGGGCGAGACAATAGCCGAGGAGATGCTCATCGTGTTCGGAACGCACCAGATGGAGCAGGGTGCCGCCTCTTTTCAGATGATTTCTCAAAATACCTGCGGCACTTTCATAATAATCCATGAGCCGGGACGCCCGATACAGATAGAGAGATCCGCGTTCCGGGTCGGGATAGGGTGTGTTCCCGTACAGCCAGTGACCGGAATAGTCAGTTATCTTGTCCCTGTCTGTCAGGCTTTCTGCAGGCTTAAGAGGCGCATCCGTAAAGCATACGACTGTATCAAACAGCCCGCCCTGGTAGGCTTTTATGTCCTGGCGGATCATGAGCGGCTCATTGAGGGCGCCTTCTTTCTCCTCTGCAGGATCGTCTGTAAGAAGGACGATAGAAGAGTCCGGGAAAAGATGCGAGATATGCACTGCTGTCCGGACATCTATGCCGGAGCACAGGATCTTGCGCCCAAACGCGTCACGGTTCCTGTCCAGCCAGGAAGTTATTTTTTCGTTGATGGTATTGACAATGACTTTTTCAGACATTAAATGATTTCCTTTCGGAAGCTGGAGACAGATGTTGTTTGCTTGCCTGGAAAAATGTGGATTTCCGGCGGTCATAATCGGATTTCAGCCCTGCCGGGGTCACGGTACAGCACCGCGGACACAAGGAAAATCCACTTGTTATTATGCGCTCTTTTGCCGGTTAAATCAACTTTATACGTTTTGCGAATGAAATTTGCACAAGTTAGTTTAGATTAATTAGAAACTATTGTATATAATTCAGCACATTGCGAAAAAGACCTCTGAATCAAAGGTGAATATAGACAAATGCGAGCGGCATATAATTGAAGTATTTGTAAAAAAGTTATATAATTCTCCTATATTACTATCGATAACCTATGGGGATTTCGGCGAAGAGGGAAGGGATAGTCATCGCCGGAGAAGGTTTTGGTAACAGAAAGGAGTGAGCTGTATGAGTACAACAGATGCGCTGTATGAACGTTTCAAGGCGAACCTGGAAGCGGTCAACGGAGAATGTTCATTGGCAGCCAAAGCAGATGCCGGAAAAGTGGTAGCTGATCTTTTCCAGGCAAAAGGCATCAAGACAGCCTGCGTGGCGGAGACAGATTTCCTTCGTGAGATCGGAATTGTCCCTGCGCTCAAGGAAGCAGGCGTCGAAGTTTTCACAGATCATATCCGTCTGCACGCGGAGACTGCACAGGGCGGTATCTCCGAAGCACAGTACGGAATCGCTGATCTGGGAAGCATCATGCAGGTGGGCGATGAGATCGATGCGAGAATCGTGGCAACCATGTCTGCGGACTACATCGGTATCCTCAAGGAGTCCACGATTGTCGATGACTACGACGCTATGTTTGATCTTCTGTGCGGTCTGCCCGAGCTGCCGAATTTTGTCGGTTTTATCACGGGACCCAGCAGAACTGCAGATATCGAGTGCGTCAGTACAGTAGGTGTACACGGCCCCCTCAGACTCAGCATCGTAATCATTCAGGATGCCTGATCACGGGTACGGACAGAGAATGCGGTGAAATCTTCTATATAGATCACTGCTGCCTGCGCACCGGTTTTTAGGAAAGGAGAGAATCAAACATGGCTAGTCTGGAGCTGAAGCAGGAAATTCAGGAGGCGTTAAAGAATACGACTCTCAGCAGAACACTGGGAACATTCTGTGCCACATATCCTGCGAAAAGAGAAAAATCATATGCCGGCGTCGACTTTGAGTCGACACGTGACAGCATCAAGGAAGTCAAGAGCTACGCAGCCGACCACATCGATGAGATGATCGATGATTTCACAAAGAACTGCACGGCACGCGGCGGACATGTCTTCCATGCAAAGAGCGGCGAAGAGGCAATGGAGTATATCCGGGGCCTCGTAAAGGAAAAAGGCGTCAAGACCATCGTCAAGTCCAAATCCATGGCTTCTGAGGAAATCCACATGAACCATATTCTGGGCGACGACGGTGTACAGGTTCAGGAGACCGACCTCGGCGAGTTCATCATCGCCCTCGAAGGCAACACTCCCGTACACATGGTCATGCCTGCCCTGCATCTGAACAAAGAGCAGGTCGCTGATTATTTCACTGAGTATACAAAAGAGAAGAACGAGCCCATCATCGCCGAGGAGGTCAAGACCGCCAGGAAGATCATGCGCGACAAGTTCATCCATGCAGACATGGGTGTTTCCGGCGCAAACGTGGCTGTCGCCGAGACGGGCACCGTTTTCACCATGAGTAACGAGGGCAACGGCCGTATGGTCGGTACACTGCCCAAGATCCATCTGTATGTCTTCGGTATCGAGAAGTTCGTCAAGAGCCTCTCCGATGCCCGTTACATCTTTAAGGCCCTTCCCCGCAATGGCACGGGCCAGCGTATCACTTCTTATATTTCCATGTACACAGGCGCTTCTGAGGTGACCGTGGACAAGGATACCGATGAGAAGGCTAAGAAAGAATTCTACGCAGTCATTCTGGACGATCCGGGACGCCGCGCCATCCTGGCGGATCCTGATTTCAGGGAAGTCTACAACTGCATCCGCTG
>ONXK01000260.1 GCA_900321785.1 uncultured Lachnospiraceae bacterium
GTTGACACGATCTATGACTCCAGGAGCTTTTTGGTGATTCCGGCAGGTATGGTAAACTCCACCTCGCCCATATATGTGGGGGCTGCCTCGCCCTCATTGAAGCACAGGACCAGGTTTCCGTGTCTGTCAAAATAGAAATCCTGGGTGGGACTGATCTGCTGAAAATCGTAGGAAGGTCCCTCCGCGGAATCCAGCCAGTATTCCACCTCTCGGTCTGCCGCCATCTGCTCCCGCATCTGGCGGATCACTTCCTCGCTCAGAATGCCTATGTAGTCTGTTTTAGAGCCGAACAGCGTCTCAAGTGTCTCTAATTTTGTACCGTCCCTGCGGATATTGAAATGCGTCACCTGTTCAAATCCGTCTTCGGGAGATGTGTAGGCCAGCATCCTGAGGGAAAACCAGTCTTTCGAGTCCGTCGTTACCTCGTGCGTAAAGCGGAGGTTGCTGTATCCCGTCTCTTCCGCCAGGCAGTCCTCGAAAACGCGGACCTCTTTTTCCGTCACTTCCCGTATCTGATCACTGATCTTTGCATCGGACATGGCTGCCGCCACGGAAATATCAGAAGAAACCGTCTGCTGCCGGTCTGTGTCGGCATATGACTCCTCTCCTGCAGAAGCCTGTCCCTGCTCATTTGCCGGTGCACTGTCAATAGTGCCCCCGGTCTTCCTGTACTTTTTTTGGGAGGAGGCGGATTCCGGTATGACGATCTCCGCCTCATTCCCGTCATCCACCTGAACCTGCTTCTCGGACATAGCGGACATGCCGGTCTGCTTTTGGGCTTCGGACCGGTTTTTCAGGATCCCGAAACGGAGTACCGAAGCGGCGGCACAGATACACAAAAGAGCGGCAGCAGCAGCGGCCCATCGCTGCATATGCAGGATCCCGGCTCTCTTTTTCTTTTTTCCAGGCGCAGTGGTTTCACGCGCCGTATCACCGGACTCTTGCGGGGTCGGGAAAGAATGTGTCAAACGTCCGTCCTGTCCGGTCCCCTCGTTATGCTCTTCCGATTCAGACAAAAAGGCGTGATCCTGAACAGATGCGGCTTCTTCTATATATTCATCCCGGATTCCGCTCATCGCTTCCAGAATATCGTATCGATCCATTACATCAGGCCCTCTTCTTCCAACACTTTTTTCAGGGAACGTCTCATCCGCAATAGGGTAACCTTCACATCGCTCTGGCCAAGTCCGTACATCTGCGCGATCTCGGCTACAGAATCCATATAAAAATAACGTCTGACGAACAGCTTTCGCTGTTTTTCGGATACTGAATCCAGGTACTTGTTGATCGCAGTCTCCAGAGACTTCCTGTCCACTGCTTCCTCAACATTGTCCGAGGAGGGAGCGGCAAAATCGCCAAGTTCATCCAGTGATTCAGACAGCCGGTCGCCTGTCCTCTTGAGCGCATGCCCCGCTCTGTAGCGGGAAATGGCAAGATTTCTCGTTATCCTGCCCAGAAAAGCGCTCAGGCAGTCCGGGCGCGCAGGCGGAATACTGTTCCATGCTCCCAGCCAGGTGTCATTCAGACATTCCTCCACATCTTCCTCGACACCGAGGATATTGAAGGCGATCTTACGGCAGTATCTGCCATAGGCCTCCGCAGTCTGCTCGATCGCCGACTGATCTCTCTTCCAGAAAAGCTCTATAATCTTCGTATCGTCCATAAAGCCTCATCTCAGGCACAGGCAGCAGGAACTGTAACAATATCACATCGGTTCCAATAACGTATCGGTTTAGCAGGCTGCTTATGCGCGTCATTTATATTATCGCAAAAAACGGAGCACGGGTTACAGATCATCTGCACAATTTTAAAGGCTTGGATATCGATGATTGCCAATATCCGATCACCTGCATAAGGATCGTGGCTTTTTCCTGTCTTCTCTTTGCGCAAATCCATTCTCTATGCGCCGCGCTTCATTTACCGTTTAAGTCAATATTATCGGACTGTTCCGTTTTCTACAATGATTTCTACAGAGCATTATTGATCATGCCGAAGCAGTGTCTTTCATAAAGAGACAGTGCTTTTATTCTTCTTTGGTCACTTCGTAGATACCGCTCCCGTTCCCGGTTATGGTGATCGTACCGTCGACTGAACTCCTGTAATAGGGAATGTTCTTCTTGTCCAGCTGTTTCAAAACTTTTTTATTGGCTTCATCCTCTGTGCTGTCCGTGATCACAGCGATCGAAGGATCCGTATTTTCTATGAACTCCTTCGTATTTCCTTCCTTACGCCCGTGATGCGGCATTTTCACAATATCAAAGGTCTGTGTATTTTCAGAGAGCCAGACTTC
>ONXK01000045.1 GCA_900321785.1 uncultured Lachnospiraceae bacterium
CTGCGGATGGAAATGCCTCCTTTCCCGAGGGATCGCTTTATTGATTCCGTCGTACAGACCGTTAAGGCCAATGCCGCATGGGTTCCCCCTTACGGCACAGGCGCGACCCTGTACGTCCGTCCCCTCATGTTCGGTATCAGCCCCGTCATCGGCGTCAAGCCCGCGGAGGAATATATGTATCGTGTCTTTGTGACACCCGTAGGCCCTTACTTCAAGGGCGGCGCAACCCCGATCGCGATCAAGGTCAGTGACTATGACCGCGCGGCACCGCGGGGAACCGGCCACATCAAAGCCGGCCTGAACTACGCTATGAGCCTGCTTCCCGTTATGGAAGCCCACAGAGAAGGCTTTGCCGAGAACCTTTATCTCGACCCCGCTACCCGTACCAAGATCGAGGAGACCGGCGGCGCAAACATCATCTTTGTCGACGCAGACGGAAATCTGGTCATCCCGACTTCCGACAGCATCCTGCCTTCCATCACACGCCGCAGCATCCATTATGTCGCGGAGCACTATCTCGGCCTCAAGGTCACCGAGCGTGTGGTCACCCTTAAAGAGGTGGAGGACGGAAACTTCAAGGAAGCCGGACTGTGCGGAACTGCTGCAGTTATTTCTCCCCTTGGCTGCATCAACGACCACGGCAAAGAGATCTTCTTCTCCAACGGAATGGAGAAGGTAGGCCCTGTCATCCAGAAGCTGTATGACACCCTGACCGGCATCCAGGCAGGCAGGATCGAGCCTCCGGAAGGCTGGATCGTCGAGATCTGCTGATCGGGACCTGACAGGCGGACCGTATGGATCTGCTGATCAGTACCTGACAGGGCAGGCTGTTGAGATCTGCTTTTGATCAGGAAATCCGGCGTCCTGAGACACCGGACCATAGAGTATCAGAACAGGAAACCGGGGACACATATTATTTGTGTCCCCATTGTTTAAGAAAAATAAAACAACCAGGAGTTATTTATGAGTGAGAAAAAGATGATGCTGGGCAATGCCGCTCTCGCGCGCGGCGCATGGGAAGCCGGCGTAAAGGTTTCTTCCGCTTATCCCGGAACTCCCAGCACGGAGATCAGTGAGGAACTTGTCAAATACCCCGGCGTGTACGCCGAATGGGCTCCCAATGAGAAAGTTGCGGCGGAAGTTGCCATCGGCGCTTCCTTCGCAGGTGTCCGTTCCCTGGCCTGCATGAAGATGGTCGGCCTGAACGTGGCTGCAGACCCGGTCTACTCTGTCTCCTATATCGGAGCGGACGGCGGCCTCGTCTTTGTTGTTGCCGATGATCCCGGTCTCTACAGCTCTCAGAATGAACAGGACACCCGCCGCGTCTGCCGCGCCGCTGTCGTTCCCTGCCTTGAGCCTGCGGATTCCCAGGAAGCCAAGGATTTCATGAAGTATGCCTATGAGATCAGCGAGAAATTCGACACGCCGGTCATCATCCGCACCACCACCCGCCTGGCACACTCCCAGTGCGAAGTCGAGCTCTGCGACCGCGTCGAGCCCGAAGACAAAGAGTACAAGAGAGATCCCTTCAAGCGTGTTATGATGCCCGGTATGGCAAAAAAGCGCCACCTGGTCGTCGAGCAGCGTATGAAAGATATGGAAGAGTGGGCATGCAGCCAGCCCTTCAACAAGGTCGAGATGGGCGATATGACCATCGACGGCAAGAAGATCGGCTTCATCACAGACGGCATTCCTTACCAGTACGTCAAGGAAGTCTGCCCCAATGCCTCTATCCTCAAACTCGGCATGTGCAATCCGCTTCCCAAGAAGATGATCGAAGATTTCGCAAAGCAGGTCGACGTTCTCTACATCTTTGAGGAACTTGAGCCCGTCATCGAGGAGCAGGTCCGCGCATGGGGCATCGACTGCATCGGC
This sequence comes from uncultured Lachnospiraceae bacterium, assembly GCA_900321785.1. Lineage (GTDB taxonomy): Bacteria > Bacillota > Clostridia > Lachnospirales > Lachnospiraceae > CAG-791. The sequence goes on from ONXK01000045.1 coordinate 1,876, forward strand.
AAGGATCTCTTCACCATCCAGGGTGAGTACAGCGCCAACATGATCCGCGAGCGTGTCCTGGGAATGGATCTCGGCATTGAGCCGACTCCCGAGATTCCGCCCCGTCCTCCCATTCTCTGTCCCGGATGCCCCCACAGGGCAACCTACTCCGTGCTCAAAAAACTCAAACTGCACGCGGCAGGCGATATCGGATGCTACACTCTGGGCGCCCTGGCTCCTCTGGCAGTCGTTGACACCACAGTCTGCATGGGTTCCAGTATCTCCTCCCTGCACGGCATGGAGAAGGCCAAAGGCCATGACTATATCAAGAACTGGGTCGCTGTCATCGGTGATTCCACCTTTATGCACACCGGCCTCAATTCTCTGGTCAACATGTACTACAACCAGTCCCACGGCACTGTCATTATTCTTGACAACCGCACGACCGGCATGACCGGCCACCAGGACCATCCCGGAACAGGCAAGACCCTGTCCGGCGAGACTGTCCCGGCCGTCCATTTCCCGACCCTGATCAAGGGCATCGGCATTCAGAACGTCAAGGTGGTCAATCCTTTCGACACCGAGGAACTCACAAAGGTCCTCAAGGAAGAGACACAGAAAGAAGAACTGTCCGTCATCATCGCCCAGGCGCCCTGCGCCCTGCTCAAGAGTGAAGTACATCCCTACAAAGTACAGCCTCTTCCGGAGAAATGTGTCCACTGCGGCGCCTGCCTGCAGCCCGGCTGCCCCGCTCTCACGAAGAATGAGGACGGCAGCATCCGCATTGACGCCACTATGTGCAACGGCTGCGGCCTGTGCATGAAGATGTGCCGTTTCGGTGCGCTTGAGCAGGTCAAAGCGTAAATCATTTGTGTGAAAAAGCGGCACTGCGCACAGTGCATTTGAGACTGTGACAGCAGCCCGCGGACAGGAAAAATGCGGTTACTGTTGACGCCCTCATGATGGCGTTAACAGATAACACTATTTGCACCTGGTGGAAATGGAGAAGATTATGACAAAGAATATTATGATCGTCGGTGTCGGCGGGCAGGGAACCCTGCTCACCAGCCGCATCCTGGGCGGCGTCATGGAGAACGCCGGATATGAAGTAAAGGTGTCTGAGGTCCACGGCATGGCACAAAGAGGCGGCAGCGTCGTCACCTTCGTGCGCTACGGCAAGGATGTCGCGGAACCCATCGTCGAAGAGGGCCAGGCAGATGTCCTCATCGCTTTCGAGCGCCTGGAGGCTCTGCGCTATGCCAACTTCCTGAAAAAGGACGGCGTGCTGATCGTCAACGACTGGCGCATCGATCCCATCAGCGTCGTCATGGGGACAGCCAGCTATCCCGAAAATATCATCGAGAACCTCGAGAAGACCCATACGGTCTACAGGATCAACGCTATGGATGAGGCCCTGCGTCTCGGCAATTCCCGTGTCTTCAACAACATTGTTCTGGGCATGGCTGCAAAGCACATGGAATTTGCCCGTGAGGACTGGCTCAAGGTCATTGAGGCCAAGGTCCCTCCCAAGACGGTTGAGATCAACACAAAGGCATTCCTGGTCGGCTACGAGAAGTAATTTGAAAAAACATACAAAACAGTGGGACAGGTGCCGCAATGAAGCGGTGCCTGTCCCGTTGTTTTTTTTGATGGAATGTGAGATGATAAAGCAGACAGCCGCGGGCGTATTTTCCGCTTTAGTTCCTGACATCATTACATTGGAGGTAAGAATGGTTAATCTGAGGATTGATCTCCCTGAGGGATTCCTGGACGAAGAGGTGCGGAACGGCTATACCGTCACCAGCAAGGCAAAGAGGGCCTGGGCCGTACAGATAGATCTTCTCATTAAGCTTGATGAAGTATGCAAAAAGTACGGGCTCAGATATTTTGCTGACTCGGGAACGCTCCTGGGTGCGGCCCGTGACCATGGTTTTATTCCGTGGGATGACGATATAGATGTCACAATGCTCCGCGCAGATTATGAAAAACTCAAAGAGGTTGCGGACAAGGAGTTCGAATACCCCTATTTTTATCAGGACATGTATAGAGACGAAGGCCTGATCCGCCCCCATGCGCAGCTGCGCAACTGTGAGACGACCGGATACCTGCCCCAGGAGGAGGACCGTCCCTACAATAAGGGAATCTTTCTGGATATTTTTCCGCTGGATGTCCTGCCGGACAATGATCTGGAGTTCAAGATCCACATCGCCAAGGTTAAGACACTCTGGAGAACCATCGAGTACGGCGGGTATACCAAGGACGCGCCTCATAAACTGAAGGGAAAGATATTCCGACTTCTGACCGGCGGGATCTATAAGTTTACGGATGTAAAGAAGATGTTTGCCAGGTATGAAAAGCTCTGCGCAAAATACAACGGCACCGACAACCACAGGATGAGTTATGTGGTCCATTCCCGCGGCAAGGAAAAAAATATGTTCCGCAAGGAATGGTGGGACGAGACAGTCATGCTGCCCTTTGAATTTATTGAGGTTCCGGCGCCGGCAGGCTATGACAGCAGGCTTCGTCAGGAATTCAAAGACTATATGACACCACGCAATGTGGCAGCCGGCCATCCGGGTGCGATTCTGGATCCGGACCTGCCCTACGACGAGTTTATCCGCAGAAGAAAAAAGAAGCGGGCAGCGGCCAGGGCAAAGAAGAAAAAAGAGGAGAGCAGACAGTGAAAGATGATTTTGTGATCGGCGTTCTCGGAGGAATGGGTACGTATGCCACGATCCAGCTTTTCAAACAGTATGCGGAAGTATTTCCGGCCGAAAAGGAATGGGACCGTCCGCGGATCGTCATAGATAACCGCTGTACCATGCCGAGCCGGGTACTTGCTTATCTGAAGCATATCAAAGAAGATGAACTGGTAGAGCAGATGAGCGATTCCATGCGCCACCTGATCGATACAGGCGCGACAAAGATCCTGCTTGCCTGCAATACCTCCCACCTCTTTCTGCCCAGGATTTATGAGAATGTGCCGGAGGCAGAGGAAAGAGTGGTTCATATTATCCGCGCCTGTGTAGACCGGATCAGGGCAGACGGCAGAAAGAGTGTCTATCTTCTTGGAACAGAGGGTACGATCGACTCTCACATCTATCAGGATGCCCTTGCGGCTGAGGGCATTGAGTGCCTGGTCCCCGGGCAGGAGGAGTATACAGATCTGCGCGAATGCATCGAGGCTGTCAAGCAGAACAAGTACACAGAAGAGGTGAAAAAACTGTTTCTGGGTCTTGTCAACAGATATGACGCCTGCATTCTGGGGTGTACAGAACTTCCCATCCTCTACGAAAGATATGCGGATGAGGTGACCTGCGGGCAGATCTATGATCCCCTCATGATCGCGCTTAAGATACTGAAGCAGACGTATGACTCATAAGAGTGGAGATTACTATGAAGGCATTAATACTGGCAGCCGGTTTTGGCAAGCGCCTCCGGCCCATTACAAATACAATCCCCAAGTCCATGGTTGAAGTGAACGGAACCCCGCTTCTGGTCAATGCACTGAACAACCTGACCGCACTGGGGATCACGGAGATCGGCATTGTTGTCGGACACATGGCGGAATATATCCGTTCGGCAATCGGCAGTGAATTTAACGGGGCAGTCATCAGCTATTTTGAAAATCCCCGCTATCTGGAGACCAATAACATTGTTTCCTTGTATAAAGCGGTCGACTTCTGTGATGATGACATGCTCATGCTGGAATGTGATATTTATTATCACAAGGAGATGCTGGAGAAGCTGATGAACGGCGAGGGGGAGTGCAGCATTCTGGTCAGCCCCTTTAACCCCGAGACCATGGACGGTTCTGTCATCCGGGTCGAGAAAGACAAAGCGCTGGAACTCATTCTGGGAAAATGGCAGGGGGACGACTTTGACTACTCTCAGACCCGCAAGACAGTCAACATGTACCGCTTTACAAAATCCTTCGCCGCGAAATATATGCCGCTGATCAAGTGGTATGTAGAGAACATGGGAGAGCAGAGTTACTATGAGAAGGTGCTGGGAAGTCTGCTCTACCTGCGCGAATGTGACGTCCGCATTGTGGAGGTTCCCGAGAGCATGTGGTGCGAGGTTGACGATGCAGAGGATCTGGCCAGGGCCAGGGCCCGGTTTGGAGAATAAGGAGCAGAAGTGCTCCCGGCAGCCCGCACAAAGGAACCGGAAAAAGAAATGGAAGCTGAAAAAGCAGTAACAGCGTAAGAAAAGGCCCGGAAAAAGCCCGGAAAAGGACTTGGAAAAAGGCTGTTACTGTACAGACCCACCTGAAACGCGAGGAGTTTTTCGCGCGCTTTTCGCGAAAAAACCGAGTACAAGGGCGAAAATCTCATCGCGTAGCGATTTGGAATGGGATTTTCGCAAGTTACTGTCCACGCCCTCGATAGGGCGTGAACAGTAACAAAAGGCTGAAAAAACGTTGAAAAAGAAAAAAGTACCACTTGCGGCCGGGAATGATTTGTGTTATCATAGTCATCCGTGGGATTTATCCCGGAATCAATTTTCCTTGCTCCTGTGATGCGTAAAACCGGATCACTGTTTCTGCGGAGCGGACCTTCCGGATATTCAGGATACAGGTTCTTTCCCGGATACAGAGTTGCCGTTTTGCGGCGGAAGCGGGGGCCAGAGACCACAAGGAGGTAAACAGAATGGGTAAATACGAGTTAGCCGTTGTTGTGAATGCGCAGATCGATGATGAAGCGAGGACAGCGGTTGTCGACAGATGCAAAGAGCTGATCACCCGTTTCGGCGGTACAGTCGGCGAAGTCGATGACTGGGGCAAGAAGAAACTTGCTTATGAGATCCAGAAGATGAACGAAGGTTACTACTACTTCATCAACTTTGAAGCTGAAGGCTCCGCGATCGCCGAGATCGAGAGCTTCATGCGCATCATGGATAACGTCCTCAGATATCTGTGCGTAAAACAGGAAGCGGCCTGATTAACAGAAAGAAGAGGTCATCATGAATAAAGTCATACTTATGGGTCGCCTGACCAGGGATCCCGAAGTCAGATATACACAGGGAGAGAGTTCTCTCTGCATCGCGAATTTCTCGATTGCGGTCGACAGACGTTTTAACCGTAATAATCAGGATGGTCAGACTGCGGATTTCATTAACTGTGTGGCATTCGGAAAGCTTGCCGAGCATGTCGAGAAGTACTATCGTAAAGGACTCAAGACAGCCTTGACAGGACGTATTCAGACCCGCAACTATACAAACCGCGACGGACAGAAGGTCTATGTGACCGAAGTTGTTGTGGAGGAACTTGAGTTTGCGGAGAGCAAGAACGCAGCGGCCGGCGGAAACGGCGGTAATGCGTACGGCGGCGGCAGCTATGGCGGTTCCGGAAACGGAAATTACGGCGGCGGCAATTATGGCGGAAACAGCGGTAACTACGGCAATGCCGGCGGTTACAGCGCACCTGCCCAGAACACAGCGCCTGCATCTGACGCACTGGATGGATTTATGAATATCCCTGACGGCATCGACGAGGAGCTTCCTTTCAGCTGATCGAAAGATGTGCACCCATAGGGAGTATACAGGAGGATAGAAATGGCTTTTAACAGAGAGAATCGTTCGGATGCACCTTTCAGAAAGAGAGGCGGCTTCCATAGAAAGAGAAAAGTTTGCGTCTTCTGCGGCAAGGACAATGCCATTGATTACAAGGATGTCGCAAAGCTTCGCAAGTATGTTTCCGAGAGCGGAAAGATTCTTCCCAGAAGGATCACCGGCACATGCGCTACACACCAGAGAGCACTCACCAGTGCCATCAAGAGAGCGCGCCATCTCGCTCTGATGCCTTACACCGAGCGCTGATCGAACACAGATCAAAGCATTGCGCCGCACGGGGATTCATTCGTGCAGGTGAGGCTGTTACGGGACAGATGATAAGATCTGATCTGATGATCCCCTGCAGGCAGTTTGCCTGCAGGGGTGATTTCAATCATTGTTGAATCAAATAAGGGATTTTTGCCGGCGTGTCGGAATGGCAGACGAGGCAGACTCAAAATCTGCTGTCCGAGAGGGCGTGTGGGTTCGAGTCCCACCGCCGGCACTGTTTTTTTACAAGACCCGCATAAACACTGGAAAAGTGAAAAGCCAGTATTTATGCGGGTCTCAGACGTTTATCACAAATAAGGAAAGACAATGAAACTCTATTTTGCCCCTCTCGAAGGAATCACAGGCTTTGCCTACCGGAATGTGCACAGGCGGTTTTTCGGAAACGAGATAGATAAATATTTTTCTCCTTTTGCCGCACCCAATTACACCCATCATTTCAAGAACCGGGAGCGGGAGGATATTGATCCGGCAAACAATCCTGACGTACCTCTTGTCCCGCAGATCCTGACAAACAGGGCAGAGGATTTTCTGTGGGCCGCGGAAGAGATGTACAGGATGGGGTATCGGGAGATCAATCTGAATCTGGGCTGCCCCATGCCGACGGTCGTAAAAAAAGGAAGGGGATCGGGACAGCTTGGAGACCTGGATGCCCTGGACCGTTTTTTGGAAGAAGTCTGCCGGGGCCTGGAAAAGGGGCTCCGCTTTACCGTAAAGACGCGGATCGGACTGGAAAGTGCCGACAGTGCCGCAAAGCTTCTGGAAATATACAACCGCTATCCGATTGCCGAGCTCACAGTCCATCCCCGGACACAGCGCGATCTGTACGGGGGCACGCCGGATCTGGAGACATTTTCCATGTTTCTGGAGAAGAGCGTTCATCCGGTCGTCTATAACGGAGATATTTTTTCTGTATCGGATTATGAAAGAATCTGTGCCCGCTTTCCCGGATGCAGTGCCTTCATGCTGGGAAGAGGGCTGATCGCCAACCCCGCTCTGGCCAGAGAATTGTGCTGCGGCGCCCCCCTTCAGAAAGAGGAGCTGCGGCAATTCCACGATGCCGTATACAAAGAGTTGAAAGAAACCCTTCCCGGTCAGGCTGTGCTGATCGGAAAGATGAAGGAGCTCTGGTTTTATATGGGAAGAAATTTTGCGGATGCGGATCGCTTTCTCAAGGAGATCCGGAAGGCAAAGAATGAGATCCAGTACCGGTCGGCCGTCCGTGTGCTGTTTGCCAACTGCCCATTTCCGGCTTCCGGCCACACCGAAGCAAATGTCGGGGAATAGGCTGCATCAAAGCAAATGTCGGGGAATAGGTCACACCGAAGCGAATGTCGTGGGAATTGACATCTGAATAAAGTTAGACTAAACTAATAGTGCTGCATGCTGTTTGCAGCACTATTTTTTACCTAACGGTTAGTGATTACTAATTGCCTCGGCCATGAATCTGCTTTATGACGGAAGACTGGCATTTGAGAAGGACGCGGATGAAAAACCCTGAAAAGCATTCTGAAATCACACAGGCTGTGGAAAATACAACAGGTGAACGGGAACTGACACAAAGAGACGCCTTTGCATATGAGGAAGATCAGGAAGCGGGAACAGATGTGGTTTATACTGCCTCTCAGAAAGAAGTGGCAGATACCGTGCACGACATGATCGTGAGCAATCTGGACCAGCATATCACGATTGCGGAATTTGCCCGGAGCCTGCATGTTTCCCCGACACAGATCAAGGTCTCTTTCAGCAAGGTGTATGGCCTGCCAGTTTATACTTATGCCCGTATGCAGCGCATGACAGCTGCGTCAAAGCTCCTGGCAGAGACCGATCAGTCCATCCTGGAGATCGCCGGGAAATACGGCTATGAAAACGGGAGCAAGTTTGCCGGTGCATTCCGCAGTGTTATGGGGACCTCACCGAGTGAATACCGCAGAAGGATCATCTGGGAGAAAGAAAATAATGCAGCTTCCGGTATGCACAATAGGGAGGATGCAGAGAAGAACTGAAAGACCGGTATGAAATAAGGATGAAAAGAGGTGAAGTGCACAGGCAGGATCAGACATTGTCCGTTTGGAGCCAAAAGAGTTTTGACTAACTTGATCATCGTGACTTTTTGGAGTCGATTGAGCGAAAACTAACTCACTATCATATTTACAGA
>ONXK01000104.1 GCA_900321785.1 uncultured Lachnospiraceae bacterium
GAAAAACAGAAGCATATGGCTGATCACGGGTGTCCTGATCATGCTGATCGCGGGCTCAGTCTATACCTGGACCATCATTTCGCGGTCGATCGCGGCGACATTCCCGGACTGGAGTGCTCAGACCCTGTCCATGACCTTTACCATCACAATGATGGGCTATGCTGCGGGAGGTATGGTGAGCGGCGTCCTTTTGAAAAAAACCGGCCCCAAGGTCATTCTGGCCCTGGGGGCAGTCCTGTTCTCGGGAGGCATGATGCTGTCCTCCTTTGCACAGACGCCGGGACTTCTGTACATCGGCTTTGGCGCCATGTGCGGTCTTGCCACAGGCCTCTGTTATAACTCAACTGTCAGCACGGTGTCCGCCTGGTTTCCGGATATGCAGGGCGTCGCCTCGGGCACGCTCCTCGCGGGATTCGGAATGAGCAGTTTTATTGCCGGCAAGCTCTTTGCGGCCTTTGCGCCGGCGGACGGGAGCCGTCTGTGGGCGACCGGTCTGCGTATACTGGCGGTCCTGGCCCTGGTGGTACTGGCTCTGGGAATTATCGTCATGCGCACCCCGAGAGAGGGAGAAGCGGCTGCTGCAGCTGGCGGCTCCGGCAGGGGCGCCTCTTCGAAAAAGAAAGCAGGCAGGGAACCTGCCAGCGACATCCCTACAACTGAGATGGTCAGGAAGAGTACTTTCTGGCTCTTCTATGTCTGGATCGCGCTTCTGACTGCCTCCGGTCTCATGCTTGTATCCCAGGCGAGCGGTATTGCTGCAGAAGTCGGAACGACACTTTCCGGCAATACCATTGCCACGGCAGTCGGTATGATCTCCATCCTGAATGCGGTCGGCCGGATCTGCACAGGAACGGTCTATGACCGCTTCGGCTACCGGGTCACCATGTTCATGGTCATGATCTTCTTCGGCTTTTCGGCGGTCATGATGATTCTGGCCATCAAGACCGGTGTGTTTGCCCTGGTCGTGATCGGATTTGCGGCAGGCGGATTTGCCTACGGCGGCAACGCATCCATCAGTCCGCCCATGATCGCGGACTTCTACGGCAGGACCTGGTATGCCACCAACTTTGCCCTGATCCCGACCAATGCCCTGTTTACGTCTTTTGCTTCCGTACTTTCGGGCAGGATCTATGACCAGACACATTCCTACCTTTACCCGCTGTTTTTGCTGTTTGGAGCAATTGTACTGTCTGCGGTGATTTCCATCATGATCCGCAGGCCGGGAGAGACGAGTCCGGCAGGATCCGAATCGCAGACGCCGTCCACTTTATGATCCGCAGGCCGGGGGAAAGAGCCTAAAGAAATACTCGTAAATTGAATTGATGATCTGTGAACCTGTCGGCATAAGCTCATCGCGCCCTGACCGAAGTCACAGCAGTTCGAAAAATGTAATCTCTACACCTGCGCAGATCCGTTTCCGGTGCTTTGCGCAGGTGGTTTTTGACAAAGGGGAAAATATGCGTGACCTTCAGGAACAGCCCGACAGAGAGTGGGACGAAAAACTTGGGATCGTTACGGCGGGAGCGGACGGCGACGCCTCCGACACAGTCAATTTTCGCTATGAGCCGACGCCCTATGCGGTGCTGGACCGCCTGGCGGAGAGCAGTCTGATCGGACCGGAAAGCGTGCTGATCGATTACGGCTGCGGAAGAGGGAGGTGTTCTCTCTTTCTGCATGCAGTAACCGGCTGCCGGGCGATTGGAATTGACCATAACCCTGTGCTTGTCAGAGAGGCGAAGGCCAATCTGGCAAGAATGAAAGACGCCGGGATACTGCGGCAGAGCACAGGCAGTTCCCTGCCCGGCTTGAGCCCTACAGCAGGGGGAGAAGAGCCCGCGAAAAAAGAACAGGCGGTTACCTTCCGCAGGATGAGGGCTCAGGACTACCGGGTGACCGACGAGGATGCTTTTTATTTTTTCAATCCCTTTTCCGAGGTGATCCTGAAGGCGGTCCTGCAGGAGATCATCGGTTCCTGGTATGAGAATCCCCGCCAGATATATCTGTTTTTTTACTATCCCAAGGACGAGGATGTGGCTCTTTTGTCTATGTATGACGAGATTCTTTTTTATGATGAAATCGACTGCACAGATCTGTATGGCGGACGGGATGACCGGGAGAGAGTTCTGGTTTACGAACTATCGGCCGATGAATGATAAATGTTGGAAATAGAGACAAGTGGAGACAGGGACGCAGAAAGGGTGTTGCATTATACCCCCGAGGGGTATATAATAGGGCGGAAGATACCCGAGGGGGGTATCTTAGACTGGATAATAACTTTTTATATCATACAAGGAAGCACTGAATATGGAAAAAGAGTTACAGACCATGACGGATCTGCAGGAGACAGACGCGGCAGCTTATGAAACATCCGGAGCGGATTCTTTCGGGATCGGAGATACAGAGGCGGAAAAAGGCTCATGCTCATGCTGCTGCGGCGAACGCAGAAAGGCGCGTTCGGAGAAGGAATACAAAGACCTCCTGAATCGGCTCAGCAGGATCGAGGGACAGATCCGGGGGCTCAAGGGGATGGTCGAGAAGGACGCCTACTGCATCGATATACTCAATCAGGCTTCCGCCGCGAGCAGCGCGCTTTCGAGCTTCTGCAAGGTTCTGCTTTCCAGCCATATCCGCACATGTGTTACGGAGGATGTGCGAGAGGGGCATGAAGAGAAGGTGGATGAGCTGGTGAAGACACTCCAGAAGATGATGAGATAATGTGCAGTGCGGTGTGACGAGTACTGCGCAAGAGGTATGTTATGGATCAGTATACAGTAACCGGAATGAGCTGCGCGGCCTGCCAGGCCCGCGTGGAAAAAGCCGTCTCCAAAGTGGACGGCGTGACAAGCTGTAATGTCAGTCTTTTAACCAATACGCTGGCGGTGGAGGGAACAGCCTCGCCGGAGACGATCATGCAGGCAGTGGAGAACGCCGGATACGGCGCAGCCCCCAAGGGAGCCGATGCCGGCAGCGGCGCAAGTAATGCCGGCAGTCTGTCTGCCAGGCTGGCGGCGGAAGAGGATGCATTGAAAGACCGCGAGACGCCGGTACTCAAGAGGCGTCTGCTGACTTCGCTCGGATTTTTACTTGTGCTCATGTATTTTTCCATGGGGCACATGATGTTCGGTTTTCCGCTCCCGGCATTTTTCCACGGTAATCACATTGCCATGGGACTGCTGCAGCTGCTGCTGGCAGGCATCGTCATGGTGATCAACCAGAAGTTTTTTATCAGCGGCTTCAAGAGCCTCTTTCACGGAGCCCCCAACATGGACACCCTGATCGCTCTTGGATCGGGTGCCGCCTTTGTCTACAGTACGGCCATGCTCTTTGCCATGACAAGGGCCCAGGCCGACGGCAACACCGCGGCGGTCTCGCAGTACATGATGGAGTTTTACTTTGAGTCCGTAGCCATGATCCTGACTTTGATCACTGTCGGCAAGATGCTGGAGGCCAGGTCCAAGGGAAGGACAACGGACGCCCTCAAGAGCCTGATGAAGCTGGCACCCAAGACCGCAACGGTGGTCCGGGACGGACAGGAGCAGGAAGTGGGCATCGACGATGTCCGAAAAGGGGATATCTTTGTCGTTCGCCCGGGTGAAAATATACCCGTGGACGGTATCGTCCTGGAGGGAACGAGCGCGGTCAACGAGGCGGCGCTGACGGGTGAAAGTATTCCTGTAGACAAAAAGCCCGGCGATGAGGTGTCCTCCGCGACCCTCAACCAGTCCGGTTTCCTGCGCTGTGAGGCGACCAGGGTCGGAGAGGACAGTACGCTGGCCCAGATCATTCAGATGGTCAGCGACGCGGCGGCCACCAAGGCACCGATCGCAAAACTTGCGGACACCATCTCCGGCGTCTTCGTGCCGGCGGTCATCGCCATCGCCCTGATGGTGACATTTGTCTGGCTGGTCATCCTGCACAGACCGATAGGATTTGCCCTGGCGCGGGGAATCTCCGTGCTGGTGGTCAGCTGCCCCTGTGCCCTTGGTCTTGCGACGCCTGTCGCCATCATGGTGGGCAACGGCATGGGCGCCAAAAACGGTATCCTCTACAAGACGGCGGAAGCCCTGCAGGAGACCGGCAATGTGCAGATCGTGGCACTCGACAAGACCGGCACCATCACAAAAGGCGAACCCGTAGTTACGGATATTCTGCCTGCGGAGGGTGTGACGGAAGAAACCCTCCTGCGTCAGGCGGCGGCACTGGAATCACGCAGCGAGCATCCCCTGGCAAAGGCCATCATCAGCTTTGCGGATCAAAGAGCGGAGCAGGCGGTGCAGACCGGCAGTTCGGCGCAAACTGCGCCGCAGAAGGCACCGGAGGTCGAGGATTTCCGGGCCCTTCCCGGCAACGGTCTCACTGCCCTGGTCGACGGCAGGAAGATGGCGGGCGGAAACCTGTCCTTTATCACCGGTCAGATCTCCGGCGGGCAGTTGACGGGTGATGCGATTCGTCAGACGGCTGAAAACCTTGCCGAAGAGGGAAAGACGCCTCTGTTTTTTGCCTGTGACGGACAGTATCTGGGTACCATTGCCGTCGCAGATACCATGAAGGAGGACAGCGCACAGGCTATAGCGGAGCTTCGGGGAATGGGCATCCACGTGGTCATGCTGACCGGCGACAACCGCCGCACTGCCGAGGCCATCGGCCGTCAGGCAGGCGTCAATGAAGTCGTGGCAGGCGTCATGCCTGCGGGCAAGGAGGAAGTCATCCGCCTGCTGCAGGAGAAGGGAAAGACCGCTATGGTCGGCGACGGCATCAACGATGCACCCGCTCTGACCCGGGCCGATATCGGCATTGCCATCGGCGCCGGCACGGACGTCGCCATCGATGCCGCGGATGTAGTGCTGATGAAGAGCCGCCTGACGGATGTCAGCGCCGCAGTGCGCCTGAGCCGTCAGACCTACAAGACCATCCTGTGGGGCCTCTTCTGGGCCCTGATCTACAACTCGATCCTCATCCCCATTGCCGCGGGCCTTCTGGTTCCGCTGGGCATCACTATGGATCCCATGTTCGGCGCCCTCGCCATGAGTCTGTCGAGCTTCTGCGTAGTCACCAATGCGCTCAGGCTCAACCTCATGCAGGTGCACAGCGCCGCAAGAGATACAGACAACTGGAAAAACCGCAAAAAGAACCCTCTTCCCCTTGACGGGGACGGGAGACTCCTGGGAGAGTACAGCCGTCAGAAGGAACTGGAACAGCAAAAAGCGCTGGAAGCGCAGAGAAAGGAGAATATGATGACAAAGACAATGGAAATCAAAGGAATGATGTGCCCTCACTGTGAGGCAACCGTAAAAAAGGCCCTCGAGGCGGTCGCAGGCGTGACCGGCGCGGAAGTCAGCCATGAGAAGGGTACCGCTGTTGTGTCCATGGACGCAGAGGTGGCCAATGATGTTCTCAGGAAAGCTGTCGAAGACAAGGATTACGAAGTGCTCGGCATCGCATAAGAATCACATAAGACGGACTTTTACAAGCCGACTTTGCTTATAGTGCTTCAAAACAGCAGCAAGGCCGCCCATGCAATTACATGAGCGGCCTTTCATCTTCTTTTACTCTTCACTTACCTCTGTGTCTCTGGTCTCTTTTCTGCAATTGCCTGTACCACTTCCAGCAGGATTTCCACGCACTGGTCCATCTCTTCTGCAACTGCATGTTCATAATAACCGTGGTATGCATAACCGCCCGTACCCAGGTTAGGGCATGGAAGGCCCCTGAAGGAAAGCTGGGCACCATCTGTACCCCCGCGAACCGGTCTGGAGACAGGGGGCAGTCCGACAGCGAGTATTGCGCATTTTGCAATCTCTACCACCTCGGGATGTCTTGATACCACCTCTGCCATGTTCCGGTACTGGTCTTTGACCTGATAGTCCACAGTACCCGCACCGTATTTTTGATTCAGCGTTTGTGCTGTCTCCTGAATAATCTGCTTTCTCCTCGCAAATATCTCCGCATCATGATCGCGCAGGATATAGTCAGCTGTTGCTTCAGTGACATTTCCCCCGGCACCGGTCAAATGATAAAAACCTTCACGGCCTTCGGTCTTTTCCGGCACCTCGTCCGGCGGAAGCATGCTGTTGAATTCCATGAGAACCTTCATGGCGTTGATCATCCGCCCTTTTGCATCACCGGGATGCACCGATAATCCATGGGCAGTCAGATGGGCCGCCGCTGCGTTAAAGGTCTCGTATTCCACTTCATTCGGAGCGGAACCATCCACTGTATATGCAAAATCTGCACCGAAAGCTTCTACATCCAGATACGCAGCCCCATGTCCTATTTCCTCGTCCGGGGTAAAGCAGACGATCTGCCCCGAGTACGGATGTCCCATCCGTTGTCACAATCGTCTTCCCCAGGCATTCTTTCAGGTGCGGGAAAGCTTCCGGATCCAGTGTCCTTCCGGATGCCCCCAGTGGAATGCATTTCCCGTCATAATCTGAAATCAGCTGCGGCCTGGTATCCGTCCCTCCGCAGTCGTCTACAGTATCCAGATGAGAGATGAAACCGACAGATCTGCATCCTTCGCAGCCTGACGTTGCCGGCAGGTAACCGTAGACATAGGCATGCTCATCGACGCGGACATCTGTCAAACCCAGGGATTTCATTTCATCTTCCACCAGATGCGCAAGGGCAAACGCGCCATCTCCCGAAGGTGTTTTCTCCACCTCTTCATGGCTTGTTGTATTGATCGTGACGTATTTCAGTAAACGCTTATAGGCTCTCATTTTTTTCCTTCACTTTTTAAAGAGTTAATAGTTGCCGGATACAGCTGCAGAGACCGGTTTTCTGTGTCCCGGTCCTGATTCAGCCTGATCCCGTTTGACATTGTATAAGACGCTGCCTTCTTTGTTGGCATGTTCTGATTATATCGCATACCAACCCATATATAATAATAAATTCATTGCTTAGACAATGAGCTTTTCGGAACCGTCCCTTGTAACTCATGTTATAATTGGAAGTACGAATATTGTCATATATGCAGGCAAAAACAGGAAAGGGGAATACTATGGCAGACGCACTTTCTTTATACAAGTACTGGCTGGAGAAGCTGCCCGCAGACGATCCGCTGCACGCGGAGCTTGAGACAGCTGCAGAGGATGAAGGAGATATCATAGATCGGTTTTATCAGGAGATCGTATTTGGAACGGCGGGCCTCAGAGGCATCTGCGGGTCGGGTACAAACCGTATGAACCGGCTGACAGTAGGCCGCGCCACAAAGGGAATCGCGGACTATATTCTGGAATCCGGAGAAGATCCGAAAGCCGGTGTGGTGATTGCCTACGACTGCCGGTATTTTTCGAAAGAGTTTTCTGAGCTGGCGGCTTCGATCCTGATGGGCAGCGGGATACATGTTTACCTGTTTCCCTCCATGCGCCCGACCCCGGAACTGTCATTTTCTATACGCAAGTACGGGACCGTTTCCGGCATCAACATGACTGCCAGCCATAATCCAAAGGAATACAACGGCTATAAGGTCTATTGGAAGGACGGC
>ONXK01000109.1 GCA_900321785.1 uncultured Lachnospiraceae bacterium
CCTGCCTATCTGAGTGCCTCCGCACCCGAAGAACTTCGTGCGCATCTCCTGTAACAGAGTGCCGTGCAAAGTAGTGCGCAGTTTTCATCCTGCTTGTGGCCATGATCTCGCGTTTACAAACATGTAAATAGTCAGAAGTGATGCAGGAATTGATGTAATCCTGTGTTCCCATGCCTTCTCCGGTATACAGATTTCGGAGAAGGCATTTTTTACGCAAGCGGCAGACCCATACACCCGGGTTTTGGGGGTGCAGGACAGATGCGGTCAGTACAGGATTCTGATGCAAATCATCTGTTTTTATGATAATGTTTATAGAGTCGGCTATTTTTATTCTTCATCGCGCAATCCCCGTGACTTCAGCCGTGGGATACGTGCGCAAAAGCGAGTCTTGAATTAGAAATAAAGAGGTATTTTGGAATGTACAGACTGACTTCGAAACTGATCGTGTATCGTGAGATCGGAGAGGACAGCATCCTGATGCAGCTCTCACAGGTGTGCAGAGAATTTGACCAGGGTGTTTATGACAAAGAGACCCTGACGGGACGTATTCTCGACCAGATCCACCGACTGCTGGACCTGGCGACGCGCTACGGATTCAACCACAATCTGTGGCACAATTATCTGGCCTTTCTTCTCGCCATGACAGAGACGCCTTTCACCCTGGTCTCCGAGAAGACGGGCGCCAATGAGGGCTCGGTCAATCACTTTGTCAAAAATGATCTGCGGGTTTTCAAAAAGCTCTTTGACTATGACTTTTCTCCGCTGGAAAAAGCACTGGATATGGACGTCTTTTCGGTGATCGAAGACTATCGCGCGGTCGGCAAGAAGGAGAGGGTCTACAATCACAGCGTCTCCGAAAAAGTGCAGGCACTGAGCGGAAAACTCGAACAGGCAGCGGATGAAGAAGATATGTACAGGATCGTGACCGATTTTTATAAGGATTACGGCGTAGGTATGTTCGGTCTCAACAAGGCCTTCCGCATCAATGAGAGGTGGAGCAACGCCATTGACGCACCGGGTCAGGGAACTGCGGGAACTCCGGCTCCCCTTGCGGGAATGTCCGCTGCCGGCGCCACAGCAAGGCCGGTGGACTACGCTGCAGCGGGAGAGGACGATTTCCTCATTCCCATCACGGCGACCAGCGACGTGGTCCTCGATGACCTCATCGGCTATGAACTGCAGAAGGAAAAACTCATCGCCAATACCGAGGCCTTCGTCAGCGGACGCGCCGCCAACAATGTTCTCCTCTACGGAGATGCAGGCACAGGCAAGTCCACCAGTATCAAGGCGATCCTGAACCAGTATTATGACCGGGGCCTTCGCATGATCGAGGTCTATAAACACGAGTTTCGTTATCTGCAGCGGATCCTGGCCGAAGTCAAGAACCGCAACTACCGCTTTATTATTTATATGGATGATCTCTCTTTCGAAGAATTCGAGATTGAGTACAAATATCTCAAGGCGGTCATCGAAGGCGGTCTTGAGACCAAGCCCGAGAATGTGTTGATCTATGCAACATCCAACCGCCGCCACCTGATCCGTGAGACCTGGTCCGACCGGGCAGACCGCGATGATGAACTCCACCGCTCCGATACCATGCAGGAGAAACTCTCCCTGGTGGCCAGGTTCGGTATTTCCATCGGCTATATGAAACCCTCCCACAAGGAGTATCTGCACATTGTAAAGGAGCTGGCAAAACGGTATCCGCAGATCACGATCAGCGAAGAGGAACTGGCACTCAAAGCCAACCAGTGGGAACTTCGCAGCGGCGGTGCCACCGGACGTACCGCACAGCAGTTCATCAATTTCCTTGCAGGCGCAAACGAATGAACTGGGAATGCACAGCCGCTTCGAAAAGGACTGCAGATGATACAGCTGTGCAGTTCATCAGTTTCCTTGCGGGCGCGACTGACTAAAACGGGAGCAATATGTACGACTACGAGGATTTTCAGGATATAGAGGAGCTGCAGGGGCTCAACGCCTCCCAGCTGGAGGCCGTGACGACGACGGAGGGATTCGTGCGCGTGATCGCGGGCGCAGGCTCCGGCAAGACGCGGGCACTTTCGCACCGTTTTGCCTTCCTGGTGAACGAGATCGGCATTCTGCCCGGCAATATCCTGTGTGTGACATTTACCAATAAGTCCGCCAACGAGATGCGGCAGCGCATCCATATGCTGACAGGGGATAATGATACCGGCTACATCAATACTTTTCACGGATTCTGTGTTTCGGTTCTGCAGGAGGACAGTCATGCAGTCCAGTATCCCAAAAGCTTTCTGGTTCTGGACAACGCCGACATCGATGCCATGCTCGGGACGATCTATGAGGAGCGCGGACTCACTCTGCGCGATATGACCTACGGCCAGGCAAGGGATATGATCGAGATCCGCAAGATATTCAGGGAGCCGCAGTATTATCTGGATATGATCACCATGTCCCTGGATACTCTGCGCGAAAAATACCTCAAAGCCCGGGATCCCGCCGATATCATTTTTTACGGTTATCTGTATCAGGAGAAGAAGTGCTTCGGTCTGGATTACAATGATCTGATCAAGTTTTCTCTGTATATCTTTTCGCAGAACCCGGAAATCCGCCTGAAATGGCAGAGCCGGCTCGAGTACATCATGATCGACGAGTTCCAGGATATCGATGATCTGCAGTATGAGCTCATGTGTGTTCTCTGCGGCTATCACAAAAACCTCTTCATTGTCGGAGATCCCGACCAGACCATCTATACCTGGCGCGGGGCGAATGTGAAGTACCTGCTGGATTTCGAAAACCATTTTCCCGGCGCGAAGACGGTCATGATGATGGACAACTACCGCTCGACCCCGCAGATCCTGGATGCGGCGAACTCTCTGATCTCCAAAAACACGATCCGTATCAAAAAAGATCTCATCCCTACGCAGCCGGACGGCTTCGTCCCGGTCTGTCACCACGCGAAAACAACGGCGGAGGAGGCACAGTGGATCGCCGGGAAGATTGAAGATCTTCATACACAGAAGGAAATACCTTACCGGGATATCACGGTGCTCTACCGCGCCCATCACGTAACCCGGAGTGTGGAAGAGGCGTTTTTAAAGAAGGAGATTCCCTACACCATTTACAGCGGCGTGCAGTTTTTCGGAAGGATGGAGATCAAGGACGCCTTAAGCTACCTGAGGATGATCGCCTACAAGGACGATCTTTCCTTTACCCGCATCGTCAACCGCCCCCGCCGCAATATGGGGGAGCGCCGGATGGCATTTCTGCGGGAAATGGCGGAGGCGACGAAAATGTCTCTCTATGAGACACTGGTCCGTTATATAGATAACGATATTTTTAAAGGTACCAGGGCCGGGCAGTTCATTGCCCTCATAGAACGTTTTTCGTCCGATTACTCCGGACGGCCTGTCTCGGAGGTCCTCTCTGCTGTCCTCGATGAGAGCGGCTATGAGACGGCTCTCAGGACGGAAGGAAGCCAGGAGAGGCTCGACAATCTGGCGGAGCTCAAGCAGTCGGTTTATATCTATGAGACGACCTGCGGAGAGGAGACGACCCTGGAGGACTATCTTCGGCATGCAGCCCTCTTTTCCAACAGCGATGCGGATGCCGGTACAGCCGATAAGGTGCGTCTTATGACCATCCATACCGCCAAGGGACTCGAGTTTCCTTATGTCTTTTTGTGCGGCATGAACGAAGGCATTTTCCCCTCGCGCAGGACTCGTACGCTGGAGGGAATGGAAGAGGAGAGGCGGCTGGCCTTTGTCGCTCTCACCCGCGCCCGGAAGGGACTCTACCTGAGCGAAGCCCAGGGACGCAATTTTGACGGCTCTCCCCGTTATCCCTCCCGTTTTGTGCTCGATATCGATCCCGCCCTTATCAGCTTTGTGCCGGACATGGATGAAGACCTCATCAGAGAGGCAAAAGCAAGTATCCGGCTGAGCAGCCGCGGGCTCAGGTCTGAAAATGACACGGACCTTCTGCAGGAGGGGGACCGGATCCGGCACCGCGTGTTCGGGCCCGGAACGATCCGGGGGGTGGACCGGGACAGATCCGCCTATATCATTCGATTTGATGATATGGATACCGACCGGAGGATCACCTTCCGGGCAAAAATCGAAAAAATGTAGTAAGGAAAAAACAGGGGAGACAAACAGGATTTCTTGCTTTTTTCTATACTCATGTTTACAATACTTGTTACAGAGTCAAAATGATGGGGGAATATCGGTACAGACCCTGCGTAAAGACAGGGTTAAATCGATTATCCGCATCAGACGGCTCTTACGGATTTAAGTGATTTGGCGGAAATCGACTTTCGGAAAATCGAAGCGCGGTTTTCGCGCGTTGTTGTGCACAGACTCTTTTTTTGACCTGCAGCGGTCTGCAGGCAGGCTCTGACGGCAGCAAAAAAACCTTTGTATTCTTTCGGCTGCAGAGTCGCTGATCAGGGGAGTGCGCATTGAGTGATAAGGACAGAATGGAAGCTTTGAATAGGAAGACTGCAGCAGGGCTGCCGGTATTGTGGATCGTGATCCCCTGTTATAATGAGCAGGAGGTTCTGCCGATCACGGCACCGATGTTCCTGGAAAAAATCATAGAGCTGGAACAGGAAGGACTCATTTCATCCGAGAGCAGGATCCTCTTTGTAAACGACGGGTCAAAGGATAAGACCTGGGAGATCATACAGTCCCTGTCAAAGGAAGATCCGCGTTTTCTCGGGATCGCGCAGAGCCGCAACCGCGGACATCAGAATGCCGTTCTGGCAGGCCTGATGGAGGCAAAGGAATACTGCGATATCACAATCTCTATTGACTGTGACGGCCAGGACGATATCAACGCCATGAATGAGATGGTCAGGCAGTATCACGAAGGATGTGAGATCGTATACGGCGTCCGTTCCCGCAGGGATACCGACACATGGTTCAAGCGGTTCACGGCTGAGAGCTTTTACAAGCTGATGAACAGCATGGGAACAGAGGTTGTGTATAATCATGCGGATTACCGGCTTGTGTCCGCAAAAGTACTGCGGGCCTTTGAGAGCTATCGCGAGGTGAACCTCTTCCTGCGCGGTATGTTCCCGCTGGTGGGCTTCAAGAGCACTTCTGTCTATTACGAACGCCACGAGAGAATGGCGGGAGAGAGCCATTATCCGCTTTCCAAAATGCTGGCGCTTGCCCTGGACGGTATTACCAGTATGAGCACCAAGCCGATCCGCCTGATCACAGGTTTTGGCTGTATCGTTGCCGTCATCAGCTTTATCGGCGTGATCTGGTCGATCGTCGCCCACTTCCTCGGGTCCACGGTCACAGGCTGGTCCAGTATGGTGTGTATTCTCTGCTTCCTCGGCGGTATCCAGCTGCTCGGGATCGGCATCATCGGAGAATATGTCGGAAAGACCTATATGGAAAGCAAGCAGCGCCCCAGATTCATCATCAGTGAAAAGACCTGGGAAGATCCTGACAATACAGACATACGCATCGGATAGATCGCTGCAAGTCACACCCTGATCAGGGTGTGACCGGAAACGTCACATGATAAACAGGTAAACACGAAAAAGGAAAAGAGAGGACGTAGTAATGATTCGTACTGCAGATTTTGATTTTTATGCACCTACAAAGGTGATTTTCGGAAAAGGCGCTGAGAGGAGACTCGGAGCACTGGTCAAAGAGCAGGGCTGCTCCAAGGTCCTGATCCACTATGGCGGCAAGAGTGCTGTCCGTTCCGGCCTGATCGACAGGGTCTGTGCATCTTTGGACGAGGCCGGGATCAGCCATGTCTCTCTGGGCGGCGTTGTTCCCAATCCCCATCTGGGCCTGGTCTATGAAGGGATCGAACTGGGCAAGAAGGAAGGCGTTGACTTTATCCTCGCTGTCGGCGGCGGCAGTGTCATCGATTCCGCCAAGGCCATCGGCTACGGAATCGCGGATCCCGAGCAGGGTGATGTGTGGGATTTTTATGTGAAAAAGAGAAAATCCACGGCATGCCTTCCCGTAGGTGTTGTTCTGACGATCGCGGCAGCAGGCTCCGAGATGAGCAACGACTCTGTCATCACGAATGAGAAGACCGGCATCAAGCGCGGACACGGAAATGATATCTCCCGCGCAAAATTTGCCATCATGAATCCTGAACTCACAATGACCCTGCCCGACTATCAGTCCATGAGCGGCTGCACGCGGCTGCACGGACATCATGATGCACACCATGGAGCGGTATTTCACCAACAACGGCAACATGGAGCTGACCGACAGCATTGCGGAAGGCCTGCTTCGCACAGTCAAAAAATATACACGGATCATCCACGAAGAGCCCGACAACTACGAGGCACGTGCGGAAGTCATGTGGGCGGGAAGCCTTTCCCACAACGGCCTGACAGGCTGCGGCGCAAAAGAGCGTGACTTTGCCAGCCATATCCTCGAGCATGAGCTGGGCGGGATGTTTGATGTTACGCATGGCGCAGGCCTTGCGGCAATCTGGGGCACATGGGCACGTTATGTCTACAAAAACTGCCTGGACAGATTTGTGAAATTTGCTCTTAATGTAATGGAAGTGAAATCCGGCGCGACCGATGAAGAGACGGCTTTGAAGGGAATTGAAGCCATGGAGGACTTTTATCGCAGCATCGGCATGCCCACCAGCATCCATGAGCTGGGTGTGGATCCCACAGAGGAACAGATTAAGATCATGGCACACAATGCGATCATTGCCTCCGGCGGCAAGCGCGGCAGCGCCCGGGTACTCTATGAAGATGATTTTGTAGAGATCTACAAGGCGGCG
>ONXK01000010.1 GCA_900321785.1 uncultured Lachnospiraceae bacterium
AGTTATCCTGCCCAGATATAAATGTATCCCTGATCAGTATCAGGAAAAGATGATCTATCGCGGCGCATTCGATATGAACCTTTGCGCAGACGGCCGCTCCTACTATGTCGGAATCATGGAATATGTCTGGGACGGCGTTGTCTATGATTTCATCGACAATGAAGAGTTCTTCAGCTATGGCAAGCCCTACACCAACCTGATCGACGATATTCCCAAATACTGCTATTTCGGTAAGGCTGCTCTTGCAGCGCTCAACTATATGGACTGGATTCCGGATGTGATCCACTGCCATGACTGGCAGGCCGGCCTCGTGCCTGTTTATCTTCGCACTTGATACCATTAAATACTGGTCCGGACTTCCGGATTATGTCTTCAACAAAGACGCACTCAAGCAGGGTTATAACGATGCCAATATGTTTAAAGGCGGCCTGACCTATGCAAATATGATCACCACAGTCAGCGCAACCTACGCAGACGAGATCCAGACACCTTTCTTTGGTGAAAATCTGGATGCGCATCTTCGCTATCACTCCGGCAAACTCCGCGGCATCATCAACGGAATCGACTACAGCATGTGGGACAGCGCACAGGATTCCCTGCTGGCAGCGCCGTATGATATTTCCAACGTCATAGAGAACAAAAAGGCCAACAAGCTGGCTCTGCAGGAAGAGCTCGGCCTTGAAAAGGATGAAGGCAAGTTCGTGATCGGCCTCATCTCCCGCCTGACCAATCAGAAGGGTCTCGACCTTATCAACGCCATCGTTCCCGCCATCATGGACGGCAACACACAGGTTGTTGTTCTGGGCACCGGCGACGACGAGTATGAGAACTCCTTCCGCGGATATGAGTATATGTACAAGGGCAGCTTCTGCGCGAATATCATGTATGATGAGGGCAGAGCACACAAGATCTATGCCGGTTCCGATGCACTTCTGGTTCCGTCCCTGTTCGAGCCCTGCGGCCTGACACAGCTGATCTGCATGCACTACGGTACTGTGCCGATCGTCCGTGAGACCGGCGGTCTTAAGGACACGGTTGCTCCTTACAACGAGTACACCAACGAAGGCAACGGATTCACATTCGACAGATATGATGCCGGCCTCCTTCTGGATGCGATCAACAGAGCCAAGACCGTACTGCGCGACATGGCCAAGGATGTCTCCTGGGAAAATTCCGCCAAACAGTACCGCGCGCTCTATGTGGAAATGACACAGTAAAGCATAAGGTTTGCTGAACACTTGAATGTGTTTTTGATACTATATGATCCTGTAACATTTGTTACCTGAAAAAAAGCACTCCCCGGATACAGTTATCCGGGGAGTCTTCTGTTCCGGTTCAATACACCGGCATCTTCATCTTACTGTGTGCGCAGTCCTGCACCGAAAGCCTTGGAGAGCTTCTTGATCGCCTGGTCAGCAGCCTTTTCAATTTCCTGAGAGGTAAGTGTCTTTTCGTTGGATCCGATGGTGAGACGGATCGTAACGGACTTCTTTCCTTCCGGAATCTGTTTTCCGCGATACTCGTCGACAAAGCTTGCTTTCTTGATCAGAGCGGAAGCTTTCTTCTTGCCCATGATGACATCGTACATATCTTTCCAGATTGTATCGGCATCGAAGAGCATGGAAATGTCGTAATCGATCTCCGGGTACTCAGCCAGGTGCTCGAAGCGGTTGGTCCTGGACTTGAGCGGCTGAAGTTTTGTTGCATCAATCTCAAAGAGCATGACAGAGAGGTTCTTGACACCGCATTCCATGGAGACTTTCTTGGCTACAAGGCCCATATCACCGATCTTTTCTTCTCCGAGGTAGATATTGAGCCAGACCACGTTGTCTGCCCAGACAGGCTTCTCTTCTTTCCGGAATGTGAAACCAGCCATGTGCGTATAGCGGGGCATGTACTCCAGAACTCCTTTTGCATCGCGGAAGAGTTCATCGATTTTCTTCACGCTGCTGGCGAAGGCCGCTGCGATATGTCTCTTCTGCTCGGGCAGAGACTCTGTCGGATCATAGGGAGACGTATAATTTCTGTCAAAGAAGACCTGTGCCTCTTCAAAAATTGCGAAATCATTGAAATAGCGCTCGTTCTTGACCACTGCCTCACAGAGGTTGGGCAGCAGAGAGGAGCGGATATAGCTGAGGTCGGGTGCCGGAGGCGTGGAGAGACGCAGCACGCCATCGGTATTCTGCAGCACTGCATTGACAAACACGTCGTTCATCCAGGGATAGGTATATACCTCCTGCATGCCGCAGCGGATTGCGAGGTACTCTTTGATATTGCGGATCAGATCCTGGTCCTTCTGGTTGATCGCGCCCTCAAATGTAGTGGTAAAGGAAGTTGCCTCAAAGTTATCATAGCCGTACATTCTGGCGACTTCTTCCATCACGTCGTCCTTGATGGAAATATCACCGGTGGAGCGCCATGTGGGAGCAATGACATGCATATTGTCGCCGTCGATCTGTACGTCAAAACCGAGGATCTCCAGCTTGTTCCGGATCACTTCATTGGTCAGATGCTTGCCCAGTCTCTTCTCGAGCCAGGTCAGGCTGACATCGATCTCTGCTCTCTTGAGCTTCTTGACATATTTGTCGCAGTAACCGCTTACCTTCATCTCAGGATAGAGTTCCTTGAAGAACTCCATGGAAAGCGCAAGAGCCTGGTCGCATCTCTCGGGATCAACTGCCTTCTCATATCTGGCGGAAGCTTCGGTACGGTTGTCATAGCGAAGCGCAGTCCTGCGGATGCCGGCAGCCTCAAAGTTGGCGACCTCAAGGATGACGCGCTCTGTCTTGGGAAGGATGGAATCCTTGGCGCCGCCCATGACACCAGCCAGGGCAACAGGGCCCTCGGAGTCAGTGATCACCAGATCGTCCGTAGTCAGTTCCAGGTCCTTCTCGTTCAGAAGCTGCAGTTTTTCGCCTTCTTTTGCGAGGCGGACAACAATATGGTCGGAAATATTGTCTGCGTCAAATGCGTGGGTCGGATTGCCGGTGGCCAGCATGACGTAGTTTGTGATATCTACAAGCGCGTTGATGGGACGCATGCCGACCTTCCAGATCCGGTTCTGCATCTGATAAGGAGAAGGCTTTACGCCGACGCCTTCGATTTCAACGCCGATATACCGGGGGCAGCGGTCGGGATCTTCGATCTCCACCTTGAAATCGGACGTTGCATCTGCTTCGAATGGCTCGATCTTCTTCAGGTTCAGATTGTAGAGCGCCGCGATCTCGCGCGCGATACCATAGTGGCCCCAGAGGTCAGGACGGTTGGTCATAGACTTATTGTCGATCTCCAGGAGAACATCGTTCATATCCAGAGCATCCGCCAGGGTAGTACCTGCGGGCACATCAAAAGCAGACAGATCCAGGATCTCCGCTTCCTGTGAGGCCGGGAAAAGGTCGCCCAGGCCGATCTCATCGGACGCGCAGATCATACCGTAGGAAGCAACGCCGCGAAGCTTGCTGTTTTTGATCTTGACAGGTTCACCCTCGCCGTGCCAGCGAACTTCCGCACCGGGGCAGGCAACCGCCACACGCATACCTGCTTCCAGGTTGATGCCTCCGCAGACGATCTCCTTGATCTCGTCCACACCGATATCGACTCTGCAGATACGCAGCTTATCCGCGTTGGGATGCGGCAGGACCTCTTTGATCACACCAACCACCATATCGCGGAAGCGCTCAGCGACATATTCCACATCTTCGACTTCGACCGTGTCCATGGTCAGGTCATAGGCAAGTTTTTTCAGATCTGTATTCTCAGGGAGATCCACATAGTCCCTGATCCAGGATAATGATAATTTCATATCTGTATTCTTCCTCTCATTCCGAATTCAAACATTGGCAGTTTTATTCTTTATTCTTCATCGCGCAAGACCCGCGAGCGAGTCTTGAATACATGAAGCCCGTAAACAGACTTCTCTATGCATGTCGCCGTTAAGCGATTCGATTATCTGAACTGCCTCAGGAAGCGCAGGTCCGCGCTGTGGAACAGTCTGACATCATCGACACCGTAGCGCATCATGACCAGTCTGTCCAGGCCGATATTTACATAGAATCCTGTGTACTCATCGGGATCCAGTCCCGCAGCACGCAGTACATTGGGATGAGGGGAACCGCCGGGCATGACTTCGATCCAGCCGACATGCTTGCAGACGCTGCAGCCCTTGCCGCCGCATACCTGACACTGCATATCGATCTCAAATCCGGGTTCCACGAAGGGGAAGAAGCCGGAGCGCATCCTCACGGGCACATCGGTGCCGAAGACCTTGCTCAGGATGCTCTTGATCATGACCTTGCCGGAAGTAAAAGTGATATCCTTGTCCACGATCAGGGCCTCATACTGGAAGAAGGCTCTCTCATGGTGCGCGTCTGTGGTCTCATTTCGATAGACGCGGCCGGGATAGACGAAACGATAAGGGGGCTTATGTGTCTGCATATAACGGACGCTGCCGCCGGTCAGGTGAGGACGCAGGCAGAGCTTCTCGTTGGTGCTGCCGCTGTCATGTCCCTCCAGCCAGTAGGTATCCATACTCTCTCTGGCGGGATGGTTCTGAGGGAAATTGAGCTTGTCAAAAGCATACAGCTCACTGGTGATATCGTCCTCCTGGAAAATCTCAAATCCCATGGAGCGGAAGGCATCATTGAGGTCATAGCACATCTGTGTGATGGGGTGAAGGCCGCCGCCCAGAGGCAGATTGCCCGGTACGGAACAGTCAAAATCCGGAGACACTTCGGAAGCTTTCAGCTTCAGTTCCATCCTCTTGTTGTCGATCAGTTCTGTAACCTGTTTCTTGGCCTGGTTCAGCATTTTTCCCATCTGGGGACGAAGAGATGCATCGAGCTTGGGGAGCTCTTTCATCATCATGCTCAGAGAACCCTGTTTGCCCACAAAAGCTCCCTTGACACTTTGCAGCTCGCTCTCGCTTCCTGCCTGTTCGATCTTAGTCTTCACTTCTGATAAAATTTCATTAATCTTATCAACCATTGTGACACTCCTTCCCTGTTTTATTCTTCTGCAATCAAAAAGAAAGTCCCCTGCTTAACGCAAGGGACGATTCAATCGCGGTACCACCCTTTTTCAGAGCATGTTTTTCTGCAACGCTCTGCACTCAAGTGTGCTGTGTTTTTTTGCTGCACATACATTCTGCTTAACACACCCTCAAACGGGATCTCCATGATCCGCAGGCTTAAACCTGCCTTCTTCAAAGGTGTTTTTCACAAAAGAGCTCCCATACTGAAACTTCCAAAAGACTTGTGCCGAATGCTTCCAGCCGATGACATTCTTCTCTGACGCACTGCATCTGATGTACTCACATATGCTCACCGCTCAAAAAACTTTTCCTATTATTACACGCTTTATTCTGTTTGTCAATTGAGTTCAGGACTCCGGTATCTGCCTTGAGTTCAGGACTCCGGTATCTGCCCGGTATCTGCCTTGAGTTCAGGACTCCGGTATCCGACTTGATCAGAGCCATTCCAGACCTCTGCTATCGACCCAGCCCTCCTGATCGTTGTAGAATGCGATCACATAGACTCCTTGTGCACGGCCCTTATCGACGGTAATATATTCTCCGCAAGGTACAAAAATCCTGCCGGTATTTGAAAACTTACTGCCGGATTTGGAAAACCTGTAAAGTCCCCCTGAAGCTTTGACTCTCGCGGAGACCCAGTTCCCGGAACTTCCTCCATAATTGCCGCCTGTCACCTGTTCCAGCTTTTCCATATTGAGTTTCTCTGCTCTTTCCATTTCTGTACCTCCGCTTGAATCAGCTTCTGTTCTTTTTATGTTTTTTGAGTCAGCTTCTGTTCTTTACATGTTTTCCAGCAGTTCCCGCATCTTTTCGGAAACCTTTCTGGCGCCGGCGTGGTCCTTTCCGCTCGCCGTCACACCGACGACAATATTCCCTTTTCTGGCAACCCCCGGAAAATAAAAATCACTTTTACTTCTGTCCGTACTCACATTGACTGTGATCCCGCGTTTTATACAATCCCCGTGGATCCTGTCATTTACAGCATGATCATTTGTCGCCGCAAAGACTATGTCCGCGCCCTCCAGATCTTCTTCCTCGTATACCTTCTTCAAATACCTGATCTTACCTTCTGCCGCAAGTGCCTCCACTTCCGGAAGGCAGTCCGGCGCGATCACCGTAAGGGCCGGTGTGAACTGGCTGAGCACAGTGATCCTGCGGCGGGCGATCCTGCCCGCCCCGAAGACGACCAGCTTCTTTTCGGACAGATCTATAAAGAGTGGAAAGTAAGGATATTCAGCCATCCTGCCGTCTCCTTGAAAACAAAAAATTTTATCCCTGACAACTGCCCGACAACCGCCTGCGTACTTATTCTGACCAGGGTGTGACTTGCATCCGACAGCATGCTATAATGGATTAGTTTGTGGATATCGTGGATTCACAGGAAGAAAGGGACATAGTCATGAGTGAGCGCATTGTCGTTGCAAAATTCGGAGGAACATCGGTCGCGAGCGCTGCCCAGCTTCGCAAGATCAGCAGTATTATCCGGAGCAATCCGGAGAGAAGATTTATCGTTGTCTCGGCCCCGGGCAAACGCTTCCCCGAGGACATCAAGGTGACAGATCTGCTGCTGAACTGCTACGAAAAGGCAAGTGCAGGCGAATCTTTCGCAGAAGAACTGAACCAGGTCAAGCTGCGGTTTCGGGAAATTATTGAAGGGCTGCAGATGGTCTTCCCCTTGAACGATGAGATCCGGATCCTGGAACAATCACTGATGACAGATCCCCAGAGGGACTATACGGCCAGCAGAGGAGAATACCTGACCGCAAAGATCATGGCGCAATACCTCGGCTTTACTTTTGTCGACCCTTCCTGGTGTGTATGTTTTGATGAAAACGGTCAGTTAAATGACGCGATGACCAGGCGTACCATGCGGGCATCTCTTCTGCCTCTGAACCGTGCCGTGATCGCAGGCTTCTACGGTGCCGACATGAACGGAAAGATCCATACCTTCGAGAGGGGCGGATCAGATATTACCGGCAGCCTGGCTGCCTGCGCGATCAATGCGGATCTCTACGAAAACTGGACGGATGTGTCCGGACTGTATGCCGCAAACCCCGCCATCGTCGAAAACCCGGAGACCGTCTCCTATATGAGCTACAGGGAACTGAGAACCCTTTCCTACATGGGTGCCTCCGTGCTGCACTCCGACGCTGTGCTTTCGGCTTCCGAACTGGAGATTCCCATCAATATCCGCAACACCGACAAACCTGAAAACCCTGGTACTATGATCATGCGCCATCTTCCTTCCGGCGTCACCAAAAACCCGGTGACCGGCGTTTCCGGCCGAAAGGGGATGTCGGTTGTCCAGATCGAAAAAGTCATGGTCAGTGACGGATCCGGCTTCAGTGCCCTCATGCTCGACATCCTGAAAGAAAGGAGTCTGCCTTTTGAGTACTGCCTGACCGGCATCGATTCCATTACCCTTGTGATCCGGAGCGATCTCCTTGACAGCTGCAAAGAGGATCTGTTTTCCGAGATCCGCAATACCCTGCACCCCGATTTTATCGGTGTGCGGGACAGTCTCTCCCTGATCGCCGTAACAGGCGAAAAAGCAACGGAGGCAAGTGACGCAAATGTACGCGTCCTCCAAAAACTAACGGAAGAGGGAATCGAGATCAGCACCATCAATCAGGGTGCCGGGAAGCTGAACCTTCTGATCGGTGTTCCCGAGGACCGCTATGAAGATGCTATCAGGGCCATCTATGCCTTCCGGCAGTGTAATTCACCCGATAAAAAAAGTATAAAAAGCTGCTGACCTTTTAAGCGGGGCAGAGTCCTTATTTGCGGACCGCGATGGAAGTCATCTTTTCCCTTACGCGGTCTAAGCCCAGTGCCATTTCGTCGAGAAGACCTGCCCCCAAAACCGGACTTGTCTTTCCATCCGTTCCGGTGACAATCCCTCCGGGGGAAGCATCCTCACCTTTGCGGATTCCATCCATTGCCTCAGAATCATCCATCCATGCGGAGCCGCCCGACACTTGTTCAAGTTCCTCCGTTTCGACAGGTCTTGCTTTTTTCTGTCTGTTCTTTTCTTCCACCACTATTCCTCCACGCATATGCCTGCATTCCTGTGATCCATTTCATTGTATCATACGCTCTTCTCTTACCGAAATCCACGTTTTATAATCTGCACCCCGACCGGATCTGGCCGTTACCGTACAGGCCTGCTGAAAATAGTGATACACAAAAATACGTCCTCAAAATCAGGAAGGACTGTAACGCTGCATTTGGCATATTTACATATCCTTTTCGAATTCCTTATTTTTTTTTAATAATTCCGGAATAGGGATTTTAGAATCATATTGTATGATACCTTCATAAGCGGAAGAGAGGAAGCGGCAGTCAAAGGACAGGATAATGACGGTTTCCTTTTGGACCTCCCACTTATAACAATAGATTTCATACTCCCCCTTTATGTTGAAAAACCCTTCACAGTGGTGCCGATGCAGCAGCATCAGAATCATTGTGAAGGGTTTTTCATTTCGGAGTTTTAATGATCATTTCTCCTTTTTGCCTACAACATACTGCTTTCTGAACTCTCCCGGAGGCATGCCGACATGTTTGGAAAACTGTTGATTGAAATGACTCTGCGCATCATAACCGAGGCTGAAGGCGATATCCGAGATCGACTTCTTCGTATGGATCAGCAAGGTCTGCGCCTCCCCGATCCGTCTCTTCTGCAGATAAGTCATTGGCGCATAACCGCTCATATCCTTAAAGACATGTGCCATATAATAGGTGCTCACATTCAGGGCATCTGCGATCATCTGCAGGGTGAGCGGCTCCCTGAAGTGCGCGTCGATGTATTTCTTGACCCTGTTCCCGATCACCGATTCCTCCTCTTCGGACTCGATCAGTGACTGGTCCTGGTGCTCTGCGACAGCCAGTGCCATAGTCAGGAAAGAGAGCATGAGGCCGTGACTGTAGGTGGCGGCACCGGCGAGCTGACCGGACAGCAGCCGGAACATAAGTCCGCACAGGGCATCCATTTCTTCAAACAGGACATCCGCCCGGAAAACACATCCGCGGTCATCGGGCAGCAGGGCGTTTTCGCGAAGTCCGGGCATCCGCAGTCCTCCGACAGCGACACACCAGGTTTCCACTTCTGCCCCTTCTCCTGCGACCTCATCGTGGACGATACCGGGATTATACACCAGAAGATCTCCCTTTTTTACCGCGTACTGTCTGTCATCGACCAGGTAATTGCTGCTGCCCTCTGTGATCAGCACAACCTCTGTATAATCCTCATGCGCATGCATGATTCTCGGATGGCGGCTCGCATCCAGTCTCTGTCTGCTGACATATAAAAGACGGGGTACATTCTCTGCCGTAAAGATCTGGTCCGCATCGTGCTTTACGAAGCATTGTACCTGCAGTTCCCTGTCTCCTTTTCCTCTCATCGCTCCCACGCTTTCCAAACGTTTTCAAAACACAGACATTTTCGTTCTCCTATATTTTGCCACGAGATTCCCGAAAATCGCAAGCCCCCGTTACGAACAGCGGCAGCGCTTTGTTCATAACGGGGGCTTCCCGTAACAGTTATTTCATTGATCTGTTTTTGTCCGGTTCAGCAGACTGAGAAGTCAATATCAGTCAAGAGTCAGAAGCTCATTCTTGATGAAGGACTCCTTGCAGGCATATGCGACTTTGGTAGCCTTAGTGCCGTCATAGACATTGGGCTCAGCAGCCTTGCCCTGTGCAACATAATCACAGAAGACTTCCATCTCAGTGATATAGGCATCGTGCCAGCGGCTTACGAAATCCTGATAGCACTCGTGGCAGACACCGTGCTCGCTCAGTACCTCTACCAGAGAGGAAGAAGGAGTCGCGCCGATCCTGAGTGTTCCGTGTGTTCCGACGATCTCGGTCTCAACAGCGGAACCGTGTGCTGCGGTCCTGCCGGCGAACATGAAGGCCATTGCATCGTTCTCGCACTGCATCAGGCAGGAGACGTTGTCGCCGTCATCCCAATCTTTGAACTGCGGGAACTCGAAGCAGCCGCCGATCGCCCAGACCTTTTTGGGCTCGGAACCAGTGAGCCAGCGAATCAGGTCGATATCATGGATGGACATATCGATGAACTGACCACCGGAAGTAGGAGCGAAAGGCAGATAGCTG
Source organism: uncultured Lachnospiraceae bacterium (assembly GCA_900321785.1). Lineage (GTDB taxonomy): Bacteria > Bacillota > Clostridia > Lachnospirales > Lachnospiraceae > CAG-791. Next base: position 10,148 of record ONXK01000010.1, read on the forward strand.
TCGAATGTAGACCTGGGATCTTCGGAATAGCAGCGTACCAGGACAACCTTGCCGATGTCGCCATTGTCGATTTTCTGCTTTGCAATACGATAGGATTTATCAAAACGGCGCATAAAGCCGAGCATGAAGATCTGATTGGGATGAGCCTTGATGATCTCTTCTGCTGCAAGGCACTTCTCAACGTTCTCAGCCAGAGGCTTCTCGCAGAAGACATGCTTGCCGGCTTCCATAGCAATGCGGATCATGTCCACATGAGAAGCGGTGTTTGTAAAGATTGCGACTGCTTCCACTTCGGGATCTGCGCACATTGTTGCAGGATCTGAATAAGTCTTTTTGACACCCAGCTCGTTTGCAACTTCCGTTGCACGGGCAGTATTGCCGTCACAGATCGCAACCAGCTCCATACCGGGCACGCGGTTTGCGATATTGCAAGCATGCTCATAACCAAGACGTCCGACTCCGATCACACCCACCTTAAGCTTTTTCATTCTGTCTCTCCTTTTTTAATCTTGTAATCTCCGGATCTGCACCGTTCAGCTTCTGTTCGTCCGGATAACCCCGCAGCCTGTCTTGCTGCTCCGTTTTTACTGTACTTATGCTAGCACAGAAAGTACTGTTTAGCTTTAAAAATCTTGCTTTAGATGTCTCAGGTTTTCGATAATATCCTGCTGTTTTTCTGCCTTTGAAATGTTATTTTTCCCCGCTTTTTTAAAAATATTGCTTTATGCACAGCAAATTGTTAAGAGGATTCCCCGTCGGCCTCAAACGGAAAACGGTATTGGGTCAGTCCGCATTCATCGCGGAGCAGGATCAGCTCCTTCTGAATAGCCTCTCCGACAGGGACCCCCTTGTCCCTGCGTTCCTGCCAGGCCAGCCACTCCTTCTCTCCTGCCGTATAGATGCGCTCTGCACCGGGTTCTTTCTGTGAGGCACGAAGCGCACGGCAGATGTCCCCGGCTGTCTTGCGGAATGTTTCAAGTCCCATGAAAAATTCCGGATTGATCACAAAGAAGAAATGACCCAGGCGATACATCTGCGGACTGCCGTCCTCTGCAACACCGCTCAGGGCCTTCATAAATGGCCCGCCGGACAGCGCGCAGGAAAGTATTTCCACTGCCGCTGTGAATCCGTAACCCTTATAGCCGGCTGTCTTTTCCCCGCGTCCGCCCAGAGGAAGAAGGGCAATGTTACCCTTTCGCATCTCTCGCAGGATCAGGCCGGGATCTGTCGGAACACTGCCGTCCTTTGCGATCACAGTGCCTTCCGGCACGGGCTTTCCCTCCCTCTCATAGAACTCGATCTTGCCGTTCTGGATGATACAGGTGGCACAGTCCAGATTAAAATCAAATTCCTCATCAGTCGGCATTGTAAATGTCAGGGGATTTGTTCCCATCATGGGCTCTGCCCCAAAGGTCGGCGCCACTGACGGTCTTGCATTGGTGCCGGTGATCCCGATCATGCCGGCCTTTGCCGCCATAGCCGTCCAGTAGCCCGCGATCCCGTAATGCGTGGAGTTGAAGATCGTTCCCCCTGCCATACCGTACCTGCCGGCCTTTTCGATCAGCATCTCCATCATCTTATGGCTTGCCACCATACCCATCCCGTGATGGGCATCCATTACAAGGGTCGTCGGTCCTTCTTTGACAATTTCGATCTCTGTCTTCGGAAGAAGCGTTCCCTTCCTGATACGATCCAGATAGATTGGTTTAAAGCGGTTGCAGCCATGACTCTCGATGCCCCGGCGGTCGCTCTCAAGCAGGACATCCGCACAGATGGCCGCGTCCGCCCTCGGTACACCATATTTTTCAAACACATCGACCATGAAATCATTCATCAATTTCCAGTCTACATAGGGTCTTGTTTCTGTCATCCTGAGCACTCCCTTCAAAAGCAGAATTCTAGATATTGACACCGAAGTATTTGGAAACCTTCAGCATGACCGGGGTATTTTTGAACACCCTTTTATAAATATTTACAACGACCAGAATTATACAGATTGTAACAACTGCAGCAATAAAGGCCTTGATCGTACTCCTTGTATGCCACACACTCACTGCAAAATACTTTTTTGAGAAAATGTCATATATTTTAAAAAGCCAGTACTGTGACGCCATTATGATCAGGGAATTCTTCCCCAGATAAATGAGTACTTTGTTATTTCCCAGTATATCAAAATAATAAAACAGAAAAAAGTATAGCAGTGTACCTGCTGCGGCAGCTATGATACAGCAGTAAATATTTCCAAAACGCCCTTCCGTATAGGATATTCTGATATTATGCAGATTGCCGAAGAAAAGACTGGCGGCAGCCAGCACTGCAATGACAGCTGCTGCTTTTGGCACAGAAATATTCTTCTTTCTCACAAACAGGGCCTTGCTCAGATCCCCGAAAGTATAGAAACACATTGCCATCGGTACCAGATTCAGCAACAGATGCATTCTGCGGCTTCCGATCATAATCCATAGCAGCAGACAGATCATAATGATCAGCCCCTTTGTCAAAAAAGAGTGCATTGCATCGGAGAACCCTGTTGCGGGATTTCTCTTCGCGCTGCTGCTCTTCGGGCCATGCCGCTCCGGCGGGCGGAATGGTCCGAAAGCGTGGAGGATCTTCATGATCACTGCATAGGCAGCCTCCACTATAAATAAAATCAGCAGGAACCAGATCGGGGCGTCCCAGCAGGGCATTCCGTCAATGACCAGAAAACGGGCCAGCGACTCTCTGACAGAGTGTCCTTCTCCAATATTTTCAATCGTTGCCAGCAAGTCCCAGAGCAAAAAAGGAATCAGAATCCCCTTCACCCTTTTCATTATATAGTCCGGCAGATCATAACTGTCTCTAAACAGGTAGCCGGAAATGAAAAAGAACAGGCACATATGAAACGAGTAAATATGTGTTTCCAACGGCAGCCATGGCCTTAAATGTCCGAAAGTGACAAGGAATATTCCCCACCCTTTCAATGCGTCGATCCAGTTTAAGCGTCCACCTGCCATGACTGTGTCCTTCCCATACCCAATGTTTTATTCCTGTCTCCAGTATAACATCGGTACCGTCCCCGTGTTTTGTTCTGTCTCCAGTATATCATTGGGACCGTCCCCGTGTTTTGGTCCCTGTGTTTTGTTAACATTAGGACCGTCCCCGTGTTTCTGTCCCCGTGTTTCTATACGACGATTTCCACTTTACTGCCGCCGGTTTTTTCCTTGGTGACAACGATCTGTTTGTCGATCCGTTCCTTGAGCTCCGCAACATGGGAAATGATTCCCACCAGGCGATTGCTCTCAGACAGATCGAGGAGGGTCCGGATGGCCTGACGAAGGGACTCTTCATCGAGGGAGCCGAATCCCTCGTCCACAAACATGGTATCGAGTTTGATCCCGCCTGCGGAAGACTGAATCTCATCCGAAAGCCCCAGGGCCAGGGAGAGAGATGCCTTGAAGGATTCACCGCCGGAGAGCGTTTTGACACTTCTTTCCGTGCCGTTGTAGTGATCGAGAACATCCAGTTCCAGGCCGCTCTGCGACTGGTTGTTCTCTGCCGTCTTCTTCCGCCGCAGCTCATACTGATTTCCTGACATGGCAAGAAAACGACGATTTGCCCTTGCAATGATTCTGTCAAAATACGTCGTCTGGACATATGTTTCGAGCATGATCTTCTCTTTTCCGGTCAGTTTCCCGTTGGCCGTGTCAGAGAGGGCTTTGACCCACTGGTATCGGCGTTCCAGTTGAGACAGCTCGTCCGCCCCTTCTTTAATGTGTTTGAGGATCTCTCTATTCGTGCTCAGACGGGAGAAAACCTGTTTTTCCGCATCGCCGTCATTTTTACTGCATTCGTCAAGTTCCTGTTTTTCCGCAAGAAGCTTTTCTTTCTCCGGAAGTTCTTTTTCGGATATTTGCTTCCTTAGCTGATCAAGCAGGGCCCTTCTCCTGGCCAGATCTGTCTTACCGGCATTGTAGATCGTTTCTGTTTCCCGGATGGCCTTTTTCAGGCTTTCCATTTTTTTCTCGTCTTCTGCCTGCCGCTCCCTGGCTTCTTTCTCGCTGACAAAAGTAAGGTCTCCGGAATAGGTATCGATCTCTTTCTGTCTCCCGGCCTGCTCCCGGGAAATTGCATTGACCAGATCGCTTTGTTTTCCCAGTTCCTGCTCCTGTTTCTTAATCTCCTCCTCTTCCCGGGGGATCTGCCGGTCGAGTGTCTTTTTTCTCTCCAGGCGGATACCCTCATCCCGGATCTTTTCATTAAGCTGTAAAAGGGTCCGGCCTTCCTGTTCCATTTCGGCCTTTGTATCGTCAACAGCCTGCTGTAAAGCCGTCGAATCCTCTCCGGAAAGGGACAGAAGCTCCCGCATCTGGGAAAGCTGTCCGTCCAGAAGGGTCACCTCTTCCTTGCAGGAATCAAAGGCTTTCTGTGCGCCTTCGATTGCCTCCAGGATAGCGGTACGTGCTGTCTTCTTTTCACCGTCTGCTTTTTCTGCCGCCTGCCGGCTCCTGTAGGTCAGCTTTGCAGAGAGTTCTTTCAGCCGCCTGTTCAATGCATCATTTTTGACCTTCAGTGAAACGATCTTTGTATCCAGACTCTGCAGTGCTTCCCGGCTTTTGGTGAACTTGTCTTTGAGAACAGGCAGTTCTTTCTCCAGACTGGCTCTGCGGGATACCCGCTTATTCTGCTCTTCCAGCTGTCCGTCGAGCGCCCGGATCTCCCGGCGGGTCTCTTGTTTTATCTCCTCCGTCCGCTTATCCGCCTCCTCGAAGGGGCACCCGCCAAGAAGCTCTTTCATCCGTTCTTCTGCATCGCTGTGCCTGGCCTCCATGGCAACACGGAGTTCTCCGGCCTTTCTGCTGGCTGTTTCTGCAGCTTCTGTATCCTTCTCTTCCTTCTGTTTGGCACTTTCCAGCGCCGCCTCCGTTGGTGCTTCTGGAGACTTGCACGCAAGCACGGGATGCTCTGTGGAACCGCAGACCGGGCATGGCTCCCCGGGACGGAGATCCGCTGCCAGAATGCCTGCCTGCTCATCCAGAAAAGCCCGGTGCAGGCGCTCGTATTCTCGCCGGCTGGCATCCGCCTTCGCCCCAGCCGCCTTATACTCCTCTTTTGCTTTGTCATACTTCCTGTACAGGTCCTTATATACAGTCAGTATGTCCTGCAGTTTTTCAAGCTGCTTTTCTTTGTCCCGGGCCTGTCTTAACTGTCCTGTGAGTTTCTCTATATTGGCGCCGGCATCTGCCAGATCCCGCAGTTCATTTTCACAGTCCAGGGCGGCTTTCTCGCAGATCTCGTGGTTTTTTGTCTCCAGTTTTTGGGATGAAACCGCCTCCTTGAGATCCCTGTCCAAACTCTGCAGCTCCTGCTGTATGTTCTCCAGATTTCCGTATTCCGGCAGTTCTGCCTCAATCTGCGCGATCTCTCTCTGAAGGATCTCTGCTTCTTTCAGTTTGTCCTGTGCCCCTTTGAGAGCATCCTGCAGTAATGCCAGTCTTTCCCCTTTCTTCCTTCTTTCACCGGAAAGCCCCTGATAAGCGGTCAGTTGCTCATATCGCTGTGTCAATTCGCCGAGCTTCTGGTCCGTTTCTTTTTTCTGTCCTTCCAGCCGTTCCTTCTGTTCCCCCGCGTTTTCCAAAGTGCTGCGTTCAATGCGTTTTTCCTCAAGGGCTTTTGCGGCAGCCGTCAGCGCAGTCTGAAGCGCCTCTTTTCTGTTCTCTTCAAGGGCCAGCTTTTGTGCGCATTTCTCCTGCTCTTTCCGAAGCTCTTCCCGTTTTGCGTATTTGGGGAACTGTGCCTTGCGGGCCGTAATGTCTTCTGTCAGCCGGTCGATCTCGGACTGCCCTTCCTTCGCCTGCTCCCATGCCTCCATCTGCCCTAAGACTTCAGCCTCTTTTACAGAAAACTCCTCCTTCTGTTTTTTCAGGTCCCCCTTCCATTTCTCCAGCTGCTCCGCCTGCTGCAGTTCTGCCTGGATGAAACCCAGTCTGTCTTTTGTTTTCCGGATCCGCATGTTAAGAGTATCCTGCAGTTCCTCGTCTTCCCGGATCAGCGCGTCCAGAAGGATGAGGACATCCTGCGTCGGCATTTGTCCCTCTCTTGCCAGCTTCACCCGCTGCAGTACTTCGTTCTTTTCACCTGCACTCCTGTCATCTGTGCTCTTATCATCTGCGCTCTTGTCATCGCACTTTATGCCCTGCAGATACTGGCGGATACTCTTCTTTTTGTCACCACATTTGTCATCGAGGTCGCCGGTCTCTTTTCTGAGTCTGTCCTGAAAGATCTGGTAATATCTGGTCTCGAAAATCCGCCGGAAAATCGCCTGGCGGTCCTTTGTGTCCGCGAGGAGAAGCTTTAAGAAATCTCCCTGGGCGATCATGGCGATCTGGGTAAACTGATCGCGGTCAATACCAAGGATCTCCTGTATCTTGTCCCTGGCATCGCTGTTTTTTGTGATGATATTGCCATCGGGGAGTTTCAGCTCCACACCCGCCTTCTGGGTCGTAAATCCCTTGCCGTTCTTCTTTGGCCGGTCGTATTCGGGATTGCGCCGCACCTCGTATTCCTTTCCTCTGTAGCGGAAAGTCAGTCTGACTTCCGTAGGCGTCTCCGGAGACGCGTATTTGGAGCGGAACATGCCGGAATCCCGCGTATCTCCGCTGGCTTCCCCGTACAGGGCATAGGTAATGCCGTCAAAAATTGTCGTCTTTCCCGCGCCGGTATCACCGGTGATCAGGTAGAGACCGCTTTTGCCCAGTTTATCAAAATCCACTACCGTGCTGCCCGCATAAGGGCCGAAGGCAGATGCTGTTGGTAAAACTCACCGAACAGGACAAGCGGTGATTTGTGCTCAAGGTCTTCCAGATCTGACAACATTCCTGCAGCCCTGGTGCGGCTGTTATTGTAATCCAGGCACATCAGGTTGGGATAGATGAGTCGCAGCTTCCCGATCGCATCGGGAATATCTTCTTCATCGGTAAGGGTAATATGCAGATAATCCTCGATAGCAGTCCCCTCATAATTAGGGCGGTAGGTCAGTTCCTCATAAGTTCCCTCAATCTCCCGCAGGTCCCGCAGGGGGTGCAGCGGAACCGTCCGAACCGACAGGCTCTCCTTTTCCTCCATCTCGATCACCGTGACGGATTTTTCATGCTTTGCTTCCGAGAAAGAGTATTTTAAGGGCGTGCCGCAATAGCGGATACGTGCAGAGCCTATATTCTGGGGACCATGAATGTGGCCGAGCGCCACATAGTCAAACCCGTCAAAAACGGATGCATCTACGTTATCTGTCCCGCCTACGGAAATCTCCTCCGAGTCCGAACGCGCCGCCCCGGTGATAAACTGATGGGTCACAAGGATATTTCTTTCCGCACGGTTTATTTCAAGAGCATCCACCACGACCCGGATGGCATCGGTGTAGCTCCTTCCAGTACAACCGGTTCGATCGCTCCCTTATACACAGGTGCTATATGAATTCCTGCCGGAGCGATCAGCCGTGAGGCAAAGGCGAGCCTTTCCGCCGAGTCATGATTGCCGCTGATCAGAAACACCTGCAGTTCACGCCCGGATAATCGGAAAAGGAATTCGTCCAGGAGCTCCACCGCCTCGGTCGAAGGGACACTTTTATCATAAATATCCCCCGCGATGAGGACCGCGTCCGGTGCCTCACTGTCAATCACTTTCAAAACCTCATTTAATATATATTTCTGGTCTTCCAACATGTTGAAGTCGTAGACCCGTTTCCCAAGATGCAGATCGGAAAGGTGTATAAATTTCATGTGTGCCGCCTCTTTCTGTTACGGAAAGGCTGAATAGTTGAGCCCATTCCACACTTCAGGTTTATTCTTCATCGTGGGTACAATCCCGCGATGAAGAATAACGCTCCCTTTTTCATGGCTTCCCCGGATACCGAATGGTATTATTTTATCACAGGCGGTCTGTCATGTTAAATCCAGCAGCTGCGCTCTGCTCACTGTTCACCGGCCACATGATTCAGACCCTGCTGAAAATAGTGCGCCTTTTGTGCATCACTATTTCGGTGGGGCGCTCCCGCTCCGTGAAAAACGTAGCGGATACTAAGCTTTTTGCTGCGCGGAGCTTGCAAAAAGCCGCACAAAAGGCGTCCTCAAAATCAGGATAGTCTGAACTCCGCCGCAAGATTCTTGCCTTTTGTAAAAATCGGTGTAAGATAGTGCGTGTCTGATCAATACACGTACAGGAGAAAAGAAAAAATGGACAGATATATTCTTGCCTCGCAGTCGCCGCGCAGAAAAGAACTGCTGCATCTGGTTTTAAATGAATATGAAGTGATCCCGGCACAGGGAGAGGAACTCGTGCATAGCACAGACCCCGCTGAAGTCGTGCAGGAACTGTCTCTTCAGAAGGCAGCGGAAGTGGCAGGATCGGTGCATCCCTGTGAGGGAGACCGCATCATCGTCATCGGCGCAGACACGGTCGTCGCAGTAGACGGGGAGATTCTCGGAAAACCCGCCGACCGTGCGGACGCAGCCCGTATGATCGGCTTGATCCAGGGACGCGAGCATCATGTATATACAGGTGTAACGGTGTGCAGTGTGGAGAGGATCGATACGGCAGAAAACAGCAATTCCGAAAGATACGGCACAGAAAAGAACGAAAAAGATCCTCAGACAGGCACCTCTTTTATACAGACAAAAGGGCCCTTCGAGATTCGCTGTTTTTCATTCAGCGAGGAGACAGCTGTAGATGTTTTTCCCATGAACCTGGGTGAGATCGAGGGTTATATTTCCCTCAAGGAGCCCTATGACAAGGCGGGAGCCTATGGCATCCAGGGCTCCTTCAGTATCTTCATACGCGGAATCCGCGGAGACTACAACAATGTCGTCGGCCTGCCCGTTGCCCGCCTCTATCACGAACTGGCAGCCCACGGTCTGCTGTGATGTATTGCGCGCGTATCGCAAACGCAGAGCGTTTGCGAACTGTCGCGGCATTCGCTTGCAGACCGGTCAAGTTCAAGTCTGAACATATGAGAAGCCCCGCACGGCTCAGGCCGCGCGAGGCTTCTTTTTTCTAAAAGTATTTGTTTGAGACGAAAACCTTTTACTTCTTCATAAGACCGGCGCCCGCATTCCAGGCCTTTCCGACCTGTTCTCCGGAAACATAATAGCCGTGCTGGAACTGATCAAAGATCAATGCCTGCAGCTTTGCGGGATCGACCTTTCCGTTCTCGGACAGGACTTTTTCTTCCGCAGCTGTATTTACGATCTTGCCCACGATACAGTAAAAGCTTTCTGTTTCAGCCACTTCTGCCAGCTCGCATTCCATAACCACAGGGAATTCATCGATGATCGGAGCATTTACGAATTCACTCTTAATCGCGGTATAGCCTGTACGCTCAAACTTGTCGCTCATCTTGTTCCCGGTGGCAATACCAAAGAAATCCGCAACATCCATATGATCCTGATCTGCAAGGCTCACAGTAAAGGCTTTTGTCTTCAGCAGGTTCTGGGTCGTTTTATGATCCTCGTCAATAAACAGGGCAATCCTGTCTTCGTTGCA